>DASTYM010000075.1:0-18643 GCA_035764995.1 Cyclobacteriaceae bacterium
GTAACCACCTTTCCCCTGGTGATAATCGATCCGTATTGGATAGGTTCCTTTCTTCAAAGTCACTTCTCCATCGCGTGCCTGCGTGCTATGAAGGCCCGTGTTAATGGCTAATTCACGACCGTTTAAATAAAGAATCGATCCATCATCACTCACAATCCGAAACACATAATTACCATCTTCAGCGAGGGTTACAAATCCCTGGAACTGCATAAAGATGTCCTCATTAAAATTCGGCATGGCGTTAAAGAATCCTTCAGCCATGTGAACTGCAGGAGCCACTCCTGTAAACACCGGTTTTCCTTTTGCGGGAAGTTCATACGGATCTACGGTAGTTTCATCAACTTTATACAGAAGCGCGGCAAGGCCTGGGTACGACTTACCTTCCTCCTCTTTTTCGAATTCGTTTTTATCAGTAAGCGAGTATTGAATTGAACTGATATTCATATTCAAATTATCAGCAGACGCTTCGGCTTCCATTTTTTCACCATCCAATGAAAGGATATAGCTGATCATTTTAGCTGCATCTTCTTTCATCAAATCCGGATGGGCAGTCATTGGAACTTGCCCCCACACACCCTGGCCACCGGCAATCACTTTCTCAACCAACATATCGACCGATGCCTGGTTGAACGGATATTTCTTTGCCACATCGAGGTAAGCAGGCCCAACGGTTTTAACACCTTCATTATGACAAGTTTTACAATCCGATCCTTCAATCAGATTCCCACCCTGAGCAATCAGGCTTACCTGGGCACTATTCTCTTCAGCACCTTTTGAAGCAAATCCAGGATGGTAATAAACTTTTAAATCAGTTGACTTATCAGCATTCAGCGTAAGGGATATTTGAAAAAGATTTGTGGACCCAGCGCTGTATTCTACTTTTTCTTTTGCAAGAATTTCAAGCGAACCATCTGTCTCATAATCATGTTCCGATTGAAGATTCGTAAGCGCTGTTTTCAACACAACCGATGTTCCTTCGGTTACATGAGAAAGCACAAAGTGGCGATGAAGACCGTTCTTACCGGACCTGCTGATATACTCAGGCGTTTCTTCAACATTTGCAGAGTGACCAGCTCCATCGTCTAAATAAAAACGGAATGTTACCTGACCGTCTTTAAAGAAGTGACCTTTGAATTTTGCTTTTGGAACAATTTCAGAGGTGCCAACTTTTAATCTCCATGCTGGTTCTTTCAATCGGTCTTCAAAGTAAGCATAGCCTTCGGTGGTTGGCTGCGGACCGTGTTTCGTAGTGTACACAGGACCGTCAAGAATTACTTCTCCTTTCCACGCTTTATACAATCCACAATAGCGGGCATCATATGCAACATATAAATTTTCATTGAGTGTGGCCGTTACAATGCGAGGCTGTTTATCCAACACTGAACGAAAGACCCACGGATCACGCGGGCGTTTGATTTCCTTCGTCTCGCAGGCAGCTAATAAAATCAGGAGTAAATTTAGATAGAGGAGTTTTCTCATAATCAGGCTTAGAACTTAGGTCTGGGTTTATTTTTCTTTTTCACCATCTAACGATAAAACATATCGCGCCATTTTTCTGGCATCTTCAATCGAAAGATCTGCGTGTGGGTTCATTGGAATTTGTCCCCAAATACCCATGCTTCCTTTGATGATATGATTTGCCAGCGAATCAACATTCGCAGCTGTGAATTCATATTTTTTTGCAACATCAGTGTGCGCAGGGCCAATGATCTTGTTTGTTGGGTGATGGCAGGTCTTGCAATCATTTTGGGCAACCAATTGCTCGCCTTCCTTGATGGCATCTTGCTGAGGTTCAGCAACAGCAGCTGATTCAGATGTTGCTTCTGCTTGTTCCGATTTATTTCCTCCGCATGATAGGATAAAGAGTGACATCGCGCCACCACAGATTAACACTTTAACGTTCATATTCATAGTCCAAGAATTTTCTTATTCAACTTATCATTTATACCGGCTGCAGCGAAATCATCAAACGCTTTATCCGTTACACGGATGATATGATCGCTGATAAACTTGGCGCCTTCAGCAGCGCCTTGTTCGGGATGTTTAATACAACACTCCCACTCCAACACGGCCCATCCGGGGTAGCCGTATTGGGAGAGCTTTGAAAATATTTTTTTGAAGTTGACTTGACCATCGCCTAATGAACGGAAGCGACCCGGGCGGTCTCCCCAATCCTGGTAGCCGCCATACACACCACATTTACCATTTGGATTGTACTCTGCATCCTTCACATGGAACATTTTAATGAAAGAATGATAGTGATCGATGTATTGGATGTAATCGAGTTGCTGTAAAATAAAGTGACTTGGATCGTATAGCAAATTAACGCGTGGGTGATTTCCGGTTGCTTCCAGGAAGCGTTCGAAGGTTATGCCATCATGCAGATCTTCACCGGCATGAACCTCATAACACAAATCCACGCCTGCTTTGTCAAACGCATTCAATATTGGAAGCCAGCGCTTGGCAAGTTCTTTAAATCCGGCATCAACTAAACCTTTTGAGCGCTGAGGCCATGGATAGACGGTGTGCCATAGCAAAGAGCCTGAGAACGTAACATGCACATCGATGCCAAGGTTTTTACTTGCTTTAGCAGCTAATTTTAATTGGTCAACTGCCCAGGCAGTACGCGCTTTCGGATTATTGTGAACGGACTTCGGTGAAAATCCATCAAACAAAATATCATACGCAGGATGAACCGCTACAAGTTGTCCCTGCAAGTGAGTAGACAGTTCAGTAATCTGCACGCCACACCCTTCAACTCTTCCGCGATAATCGTCTGCATAAGTCTTACTTTCTGCAACTTTCTTTAGATCGATAAATCTGGAATCTACAGTTGGAATTTGAACTCCTTTAAATCCCAACGATGCAGCCCATTCACATATCGATTCGAGTTTATTAAATGGTGCTTTGTCGCTGATAAACTGCGCGAGGAATAGTGCGGGGCCTTTTATTGTTTTCATCTCTCAGTAGTTAGTCATTAGTCATTAGTCATTAGTCATTAGTCATTAGTCGTTAGTCATTGGTCAGTTCATCATTCGAAATTCGTCATTCATCATTCATCATTGGGCATGCTCCTAATGACCAATGACTACTGACTATATCTTAACCCATTTTTGTTTAGAAGTCGATGATTTCACAACCGCTTCAATAAACTGCATTCCTTTTACTCCGTCTTCCACATCAGGGAAATCATATTTACGTGGATCTATTTTCTTTCCATGCTTATAGGCACGCACTGCACTGCCGAACGCAACGTAGAGGTTAGCGAAGGCCTCAAGATACCCCTCAGGGTGACCAGAAGGCGTGCGTGTATTCTGCTTGGCTGAATTAGAAACATAACCTAAACCGGTTCTATAAATTTCTTTTGGCTTATCGAGCCACTTTAGGACAAGTGTATTTGGTTCTTCCTGGTGCCATTCGAGTCCGCCTTTTTCACCATGAACACGGATGAATAAATTGTTCTCCTCTCCCGCTGCCACTTGTGTGGAAACCAGAACACCGGAAGCTCCATTATCAAAATGAAGGAACATGGACGCATCGTCATCCAATAAACGCCCTTTCACAACAGCGTTAAGTTCAGCACAAACTTCTGTTATTGAGGAGCCAGTAATATATTCTGCCAGGTTTGCGGCATGTGTTCCAATATCGCCAATAGCTCCACCCATTCCTGAAAACTTAGGGTCTGATCGCCATGCAGCTTGCTTTTGACCTGTCTTTTCAAGGGGTGTGGAAAGCCAACCTTGGGTATACTCAACATATACCTTCCGGATTTTCCCAAACTTTCCGGATTTAACAAGCTCACGGGCTTCTTTCACCATTGGGTAACCTGTGTATGTATGTGTAAGCGCGAGAACGAGTCCGCTTTTAGAAACTGCTTTCTCTAACTGCTTTGCTTCGCTCACAGAAAGTGCTAATGGTTTGTCTATAATCACATGGAAACCATTTTCCAATGCCATTTTTGCCGGACCAAAGTGTAAGTGATTGGGAGTAACGATTGAAACAAAATCCATCCGTTGATCTTCAGGAAGATTTTTTTCCTGTGAGATCATCTCAGCATAACTGCCATACACTCGTTTCGGATTTAAGAAAAGTGCTTTGCCTGTGGCTTTACTTTTTTGCGGATCGCTGCTGAAGGCTCCGCACACAAGATCAATTGTCCCATCCAGTGCTGCTGCTTTACGGTGAACAGCACCAATAAAAGCATCCAGGCTTCCGCCAACCATGCCCATTCGAAGTCTTCTGTTTTGCAAATCGATTGTGTTTAGGTGGCCTCAATATATTTAAAAGATCAGAAATGGAATGTACGATTATATGCAAACGATTGCAATACCGGAAGTCTTGCACAAACGGCATTTTCATTGGATATTGAACGCCAAGAAACCAATCCTATGACGAACTCAAACTTTCTTGTACCACGGCTCAGCTTCATGATGTTCCTTCAGTTTTTTATCTGGGGAGCATGGTTTGTAACCATGGGAACTTATTTAAGCCGAACCATTCAAGCGACAGATGTAGAAAATGGCATGGCATATGGAACCCAATCGTTAGGCGCCATTATTGCGCCCTTTATTATTGGATTAATTGCTGATCGATTCTTCTCAGCGCAGAAGATCCTGGGTGTCATACATTTGGTTGGTGCGGCCTTGCTTTACCTGGTCGCACAGCAAACTGAGTTCTCCTCCTTCTATCCCTTGATTCTGGGTTATATGATTATTTATATGCCGACTTTAGCTCTGGTAAACACTGTGGCTTTTCGTCAACTCGATAATCCTGAAAAACAATTTTCAACACTGAGGGTATGGGGTACAATTGGTTGGATTGTTGCCGGTCTAACAATCGGCTGGTTTTCGTGGGAAGCCAAGAACGCGTTGGCTAACACTTTCCTGATGGCGTCTGCCGCTTCTGCAACTCTTGGTTTATTCAGCTTTATGCTCCCCAGTACGCCCCCGGTTTCATCCGGAAAAAAAATTACAATAGCAGACATCGTTGGCTGGGATGCATTAAAGCTACTGAAGGACAGAAGCTTTTTCGTGTTCTTCATTTCATCCATGCTGATTTGTATTCCTCTTGCATTCTATTACCAGGAGGCAAACAAATATCTGAACGAAGTAGGACTTGCAAATGCTGCCGGCAAAATGACAATCGGTCAGATATCAGAAACGCTGTTTATGATTCTCATTCCTCTTTTCTTTCGCAGGTTTGGAATTAAAGCAATGCTTCTCATTGGCATGGGAGCATGGGTTGCGAGATATCTTTTCTTCAGCTTTGGTGATGCGAATGATCTTGTTGCATTCTTATACATTGGAATCGCATTACACGGCATATGTTATGACTTTTTCTTCGTAACCGGACAAATTTATACAGAGAAGCGAGCAAGTGAGGGTTCGAAGTCGGCTGCACAGGGAATGATTACACTGGCCACGTATGGGGCAGGAATGTTTATTGGATTCTGGGTAGCAGGTCAGGTCACCGAATTTTATAAAACAGCAGGTGGGCACAACTGGCCAAAAATATGGCTTGTGCCTGCAGGCTTTGCATTTTTGGTTATGGTGATCTTTGCAACGCTGTTTAAAGATAAAGCGGTTGATCAGGAGAAGAAATAGTTCTTCTCCCGTTCTCCGTAGATCTCATCAATGTCGATCTCACTTTGGCTTTCTTATCAATTATTTTTTTAGTTTCTGTTGGCATTTAAGCCTCGTAGAGGCAAGATCAAGGTAGCAGCGTTAAAACGAGTTCCGTAGGAACGGAACATTGGCGACAAAATGTTTCACCCCTACGGGGTTTCATTTTGCTGCAAATGGAATTTTTCTCTACCAAGATTTCGTCCCGCTGGGACGTTAAAGCCTCAACCTTCTCCGCCCATGTTGGTGTTCTTCACCAACGAGAAATTTATCAATCTGTTATTGCTCGTGAAGCATGGCGGTGGAGTTTTCGCCTCGTAGAGGCAAGATCAAGGTAGCAGAAAAACAGTGCGTTAAAACGAGTTCCGTAGGAACGGAACATTGGCGACAAAATGTTTCACCCCTACGGGGTTTCATTTTGCTGCAAATGGAATTTTTCTCTACCAAGATTTCGTCCCGCTGGGACGTTAAAGCCTCAACCTTCCCTTTGCCCTCGTTGGTGTTCTTCACCAACGAGAAATTTTATCAATTGGTCATTGCTGGTGAAGGACACCAACAATGACGGTCAGCCCCCTTTAAAGATAACGTGGTTGATCAGGAGAAGAAATAATTCTTCTCCTACTCCGCCCAGGCCTTTTCTCCTTTTGTGTAAGGAACTGCACCATCATATTTACCAGGCACCGCAACATGACGCAGGGTTTCTGTCATTCCTGTTTCGGAAGTGAAGAATCCCCATAGCGTCAATTGTTTCATCATGGTATAATAATGACTGGGTGATGCATCAAACTCTTTAACGCCATTAAACGGAGGCGTATTTTGTTCTTTCATATGTGCCTCTTTCAAAGGCGCATCGTGCTCGTCTCTTTTTTGATTGAACTCCTTGGCCTCTTTCTCCAGACTCAGCAATAAATCTTTCCGCTCGGCTTCATTACAATCCATAAAAGACTTACCGTGCATTTTATCACAAGCCACATTAATTTCTGATATGCCTTTCATAAAGGCATCCTGTTGCTTTTGGGTATAGCAATCAGTAACAATTACCTGCATGAACTGTCCAATCTTAGCTGCCTTTGCACCAGGCGTGGTAGTGGCGGGTATGATGGTCTCTCCTATTTCGTCTAACAATGCAATATTACCCGGTGTAAAACCAGCTTCTTCCTTAGGCCCTACTTTACAGCCAGTCAGGAATATATCACCACCAATTACAACACCACCGGTAACAAGGGCGATCGATTTTAAAAGCTCTCTTCTGTTCATATCATTTCTTTAAATATTCTAGCGTCAGTCTGAGCGGAGTCAGGTTTAGACTCCGCTCAACCTGACAATGCTATAAATTTCCTTTTTTCAATTCTTTTACAGCAAAATCGGCTGCACGGGCTGTCAACGCCATATAGGTAAGTGACGGGTTTACGGACGAGGCACTTGTCATACAAGCGCCATCTGTTACGAATACATTCTTCGCATCCCAAACCTGGTTATTACCATTGAGCACCGATGTTTTAGGATCGCGACCCATACGCGCTGTGCCCATTTCGTGGATACCCATTCCAACTGCATAACCATTATCGAATGTTTTAACATCTTTCACACCGCTCGCTTCAAGCATCTCCTTGGCATCATTCATCATATCGATGCGCATTTTCCTTTCATTCTCTTTGATCTCAACATCAAACGCAAGCACAGGTAAGCCCCATTTATCTTTCACATTTTTATCGAGGGTAATCTTATTTTCGTGATATGGTAAAATTTCACCAAAACCTGTCATACTGATTCCCCAGTTTTCTTTAGGAACGCTCAAAGCTTCTTTCAATTCGGCTCCAATCATCATCTCAGCAACCTCGTTACCGCGGCCACGGTTTGCACTTCCCTGATAGCCAAATCCTCTTACATAGTCACGCTTGTCATCGTAAACATTTCTATACCGTGGAATGTAAAAACCCGTAGGTCTGCGACCATAATCATATTTGTCGCTGAAGCCTTCAACAACTCCACTCGCTCCTGTGCGGAAATGGTGATCCATCACATTATGACCTAACTCTCCACTGCTGCTGCCGAGTCCGCCTTCCCAAACATCAGTAGCAGAATTCATCAACACCCATGTTGAGTTAAGAGCTGAAGCACATACGAAAACAATTTTCGCATTGAACTCAATGGTTTGATTTGTTTCAGCATCCAGGATTTGAACACCCTTAGCTTTTTTCTTGTCTTTATCGTAAAGAATTTGAGTCACAATCGAGAACGGACGCAAGGTGAGATTACCAGTTTTCATGGCGGCTGGCAAAGTAGACGATTGCGTACTGAAATATCCTCCAAAAGGACAACCTCTCCAACAACGATTGCGGTATTGGCAATTTGTTCTGGCTTGATGCGGAACGGTAATGTTCGCGCTTCTTCCAATAATTAAATGACGGGTTCCTTTATAGTACTCTTCCAGTCTTTTCTTTACTTCCTTCTCGGCACAATTCAACTCCATAGCTGGCATAAAATCGCCATCGGGCAACACTTCCAGACCTTCCTTACTTCCCTGGATGCCCGCAAATTTTTCAGCATAGCTATACCATGGCGCAAGATCATTGTACCGAATTGGCCAATCGACTGCAATACCTTCTTTTGCATTAGCTTCGAAATCCCACTTGTTCCAACGATAACTCTGACGGCCCCACATTAACGAACGACCACCCACATGATAACCACGATACCAATCGAAACGTTTTGTTTCTGTGTATGGGCACTCTGAGTCTTTTACCCATAGATCTAAAACCGTTTCATCAAGCGGATAATCTCTTTTTAAAACCGGATAATCCTGAATCATTTGCTGCGTGCGTGATCCGCGGTGTGGAAACTCCCACTTCTCTTTGGTTGCCGTAACGTAATCCTTAACGTGTTCAATGTTACGTCCGCGCTCCAGCATGATGACTTTAAGACCCTTCTCAGTCAATTCCTTCGCAGCCCATCCACCGCTAATTCCCGACCCAATCACAATGGCATCGTAGGTGTTTTGGTCTTGTGCATCGATATTAAAATTCATATTGAAAATTTAGGTAGTAAGGCAAAAATTAAACAACGAAATATAGGTGACAACATCGCCATTTTCAAAGAAAATATTTCAGACGGTAGCGACAGAACCTTGTTTTATAATTTGCTCGGTTTCTTTCAGCGATTTAAAAACAGAAAATGTCTTTCCCTGAGTCCGTAAGGCTCCTAATGCATTCCCAAACCTCGCAGCACCCACGTAATCCTTCGGTTTCTGAAGCAATCCGAAACCCAACCCGCCAGCAAACGAATCACCACAGCCAGTAGTGTCGATCACCTGGTTCACGTGAATAGGTGCCACCAGTTCTTCATGGAATTTTTTACGTTCCATAAAATAAACTAAGCAGCCTCTCGAATCAAGGGTGATGCAGACACATTTTACACCTTTTGCCAGGCAGTGCATGGCAAAGCTTCTCAATTCATCACGGTTCAACTCATCGAAATTATAGTCCTGCGACTCATATTCTTTCTTGAACCACGAAGCATGCGCTTCTTCCAGGTTCATCTTCAATACATCGATGTAGGGAAGCCATTGGTCGCGGTCAATCCAGAACTTGCGTTGACGTTCACCATTGCTCAGACAAGCTGTAGTAGGACCGTGCGCATCAAATATGATCGTTCCTTTACTCTTTGCTTTCAAATACTTTAATGTATCCAGGGCAACTTCGTAATCACTAATGGGGATAAAGACAAATACATTGCACTTCAACAGTTCTTTCAGATCGGCTGGAAGAATAGGGTCCATGAAACCTGTTTGGCGTTCAAGTCTGTTGTTGACATCAACGAAGCGCAGGCTGATAATATCACCCTGATCATTTTTACTGGTTATGTATTTCATCTTGACACCTGGATAACCTTCGAAAACCTCATGCACGTTATCTACATCCACTGCACGTACATGCGTTACCGGGTAAATTTCAATTTTACTTCCCGCCAAAGCCGAAAGTGCTATGACAGGATGTGTAACACATCCCCACTTCTGAATCAGATCTCCCTGATGTGTAACAATGTGATCGCGCGGGATTGGACCAATGATTGCTATCTTTTTCATATCATGCTACAAGAAAAGCTGCCCCGAACACACCGGCACTATCACCCAGTTTAGGTTTCACAACCGGTGTTTCCAGACGATTATTAAAAACATGTTTTCGTAATGACTCCAAACCTTCAGAGTAAATCAAATCAATATTGCCTACACCGCCACCAATCACTATTACATCCGGATCGAGAATGTTAACAACCACACTGATTGCCTTTCCGAAAAAAAATGTCAGGCGTTTCATTGTTTTGACAGATGCGTCATCTGTATTGTTTAGGGCTGCTAAATAAATCTCTTTCAGAGGTCTACGATTACCCGTTATCGATTCATAATACTTTTCAAGATTCGGTCCAGACAAAACACCCTCCACACATCCCGACTTCCCACAATAACAAGAGGGTCCAGACTCATCCAAAAAATTATGCCCCCACTCTCCTCCTATTCCTTGCAAACCATTGATAACCTTTCCTTCAACTACCACTCCACCACCCACACCTGTTCCCATGATTACACCGAAAACAACTTTTGCATTCGGAAAACTTTCCTGCACCACTCCCATGTTCGCTTCCGCCAACGCAAAGCAATTTGCATCGTTCGCCATTGCAACTTTAACACCCAGCAATTTTTCCAGATCCGCTTTTAACGGCTTTCCATTTAAAGCTGTTGAGTTGCAGTTTTTCATTGTGCCAAGAGATGGGTCCAACGTGCCTGGTGTTGCGAAGCCGATGCGAGAAGGTCTATACCCCGCGTGCGCCACCATCTTGTCTACAACCCGTTTGATCTGGTTTAAGATATGGTCATAACCTTTATCAGCTTCTGTCGGAAGACGATCGCGAAAAAGTACATCGGGTTGTTTGGCTGATTTCAAGATGGCACCTTCAACTTTGGTACCACCCAAATCGATTCCCCACAAATTTTGCGATTGGTCGCTCATCGTCTACCTATAAGTTAGTCCTTTTTGTACTGAGTTGTTTGTGGGCGGAACGTTCTCCATGAGTGCCAGTATTCCTGATATGATTGAATGTTTTCGAGCGAAGTTCCCACAAGCTCTCCCTCAACACATTTACCGCTCCAATCCCACCTTGAGTTTGTTTTATCATCAATCAAAAAATTATCATTCAAAGAAAATTGCAGCGTGTCAGGTCTTTGCCAGACATGAAAATTTGCAGAGTCTGATTCAACGGCAACCAGCAGAGAGGCTGAACCTATTTGATCATTGATGACTTTATCCTTCAACAGCTCAATCCAATCATATGCACGAGGCTCCATTCCAATTTGAATTCCAACTACCCATGATTTGTCAGACCACGAAATCGAATCTTTCCTTTCCAGGCTTCCTTTCTTTTTTCCCTCGTCATACTCTGCCAAGTCGATATACTCTTCCTTGAAGACACTGTCCTCCTGAAGTATTTTCGTGTCGGGATGCCGGCTTATCCAGGCAGCCAGGGTCATTTGTTCTGATGGAATTTCCTTAAGTTGCTTACCTTTCAAAGGGCCAATTATTGCTTCGCCATTTACCTGTCGCCACCATGTTCCGGTTTTGCTGTCTTCAAACATGGCGTTGAAGTGATCCATGCCAACCAAACGAAAAACTTCAGGCTGACCTTCAACGACCGGATTGAAGACACGGCCCGTTCTACAGACAGTACAATATGTAACCATGATTCCCTGACCGCCAACAGTGTCCCGAACCTGGTGATGGTATCCAATGATCTCAATCGGATAAGCTTTACTCTCGCCATTCAATGTCACTCCGAGAATAAGTTGCTTCACGGGAATTTTACTGTCCACAACCGAAGTCAAAATTTTTGATTCAGGTTGATAGAACATTTTGTCAGCCTTAAACCGGAAGTTAAACATGAACGCTACTACAAGCCAGAAACCAAGCAGCGCAATCACAACGGACTTCAACCACAATTTTGGCTGACGAATAAGTTGATAAGCAGAAAAAGCTATCAACACTAATCCAATCACTCTGAAGACTACTATGTAAGTGTGTAAAAAATAAGCAATCTCAATAGTCTCGCTTCGCTGACTTCCAGGGAAGGGCATGATAAAGAAAACCCTCGCAATTTCGACACCTATTAAAAGGACAATTCCAATAAAAAACAGTACAGTTCTATTCATCAAAATTAAAAATTAAGGTAGCTCAACTTACTTCTAAAATAAATGCAAGGCAATGATTTTCAATGATTAGATTTACTATTAATTCCGCGCGAATGTTCTTAAAATCTTTCGTTACAACCGCCCTCCTGTTGGCAGGCATAAGCCTGAGCGCGCAAGATGTTGTCGTAAAAGGATATATCGTTTCATGTGATGAAACACCGGTTGAAGCAGCAGAGATCAAGTCAACGAGCTCAGGTAGTATTACATCTTCCGACAAGTTTGGGAGATTTGAGATCACCGTTCCAATCAATACGGAAATTATTATTTCAAAGTCAGGCTTCTCTTCGTATCAACAGACAATTACTAAAGAAACTTCGCTATTAACGGTTCGTCTCGACCTTGGGATTAAGATTTCAACTGGTTACCAGGAATTGCCATCAACTAATCTTACCAGTTCCATTGCTTCGGTTCAACAACATGACTTTAACATCGGCCTTATCAGTTCACCAGAACTCCTTATTCAGGGAAAGGTTGCCGGTGTTCGGGTAATGCTTGGTAGTGGCGAGCCGGGAAGCGATACGTTCACATACATCCGGGGAGTTGCGAGTTTGCGGGGAAGCGAACCTCTTTTTATTGTTGATGGATTCCCTTTGTTGAATGATGACCCCTATGCCAGCAGCACCAACTTTGGAAGAGGCACTTCTCACCACAGAGACCCGCTTAACTTCATTAACCCAAACGACATTGAAAGCATTGACATTTTAAAAGATGAAACAGCTACTGCCATGTATGGTTCCCGCGGTGGAAATGGTGTTGTCTTTATCAAAACAAAAGCCGGTCGTGCAAAACATCAGCTCCAGTTTAGTTCGCAATTCAGTTTATCAAGTCAACGAAAATATTACGACCTATTAAAGCGTGATCAATTCCTGTCTGGCCTCGCTGACCGAGGAGGAGATTCGGTTGCATCAGATTTTGGAGGAAATACCGATTGGCAACGAGAGATAAATCAATCCCCGCTTTCTCAAAAATATGATCTCTCCTGCTCCAATCAATATAAGTCCGGGAGTTATAGAGTATCGATCGGATATGATAATCAGCAAGGGGTGATTCAGGAATCCGGAATGAAGCGTTTGAGCGGCCACATTCAATGGAACCAATCACTGAAGGATGATCGACTACGAATTGCGGCTAACCTTTCAATGTCCAGACTGGACGATGAATATGCATTCATTACCACCAATGCGGGATTTCAAGGCGATCTTCTTGGATCTACTTACACGGCTAATCCCACGTGGGAAAATGATCCCGAATTTCAACTCCTGAGTTATTCTTCAAATCCGCTATCGATCCTCAAATATCATTACGATCAGTCAACAACTAACGCAACTCTTTTCAATCTCTCCGCTACCTATGACCTGACTCAATATTTCAGTGTACAGTTAAAGGGAGGAATAAATAGCACGAGCTCAGAACGGGAGGCAGCAATTTCTCCAAGCATGTTCATGACCAACGGTGTTGATGGAAATGGAAGGTCTTCAATCAAGAATCTTGATAAACGAAGTGATCTGCTGGAAGCTACTTTGAATTATTCACGGACATTTAAAAATTCCGAGTTCAAGGCTTTTGCAGGTTATGCGTTTCAGGTATTTAGCAACGAGGGTTCCAATATTGAAGGGCGGGGTTTTAGCAATCCCAACCTAACTGCTGTGATCGATGACCTTTCTCAATCAGCCACAATCATAAAAAATTCTCTCACAACCGGGTACCTGCAATATGGCAATGATCCAGATTCCTTTTTTGTTGCTGTCTCTAATCCAACACTCAGTATCATCGATCTTACTGCCAGTAAGCCGGTGATTCCGGTTAAATCTGTCAAGGAGGATCTTTTCGGATCAAACGATGAGTTACAATCATTTTTTGCCAATATGAATTACAATATCAACGAGAAGATTTTTCTAAAGGGTTCGCTCCGGGTCGATGGCTCTACACTTTTCGGCAGCAATAATAAATATGGTTTATTTCCGGCTATTAGTGCTTCCTGGAGATTATCGGAAGAAACTTTTATCCCCGAATTATTTTCCGATTTAAAGCTCAGAGCAGGTTATGGTAAATCCGGGAATCAAAATATTCCGCATGGGGCACATAGTTCAAGGCAACAGTTTAGCATTCCACCAATAACAGCAAATGGGGATATTCCAACGCCAGTATTAATATCAACTGGCTTTGACAATCAAGATTTAAAATGGGAAGAAACGACAGGTATTAACGTTGGGATTGATTTCGGCTTCGCTGAAAATCGGTTTCACGGATCACTTGATGTCTACAACAAGACAACAACTGATTTTCTATTCTATCGGCCACTCGCTCAGCCCGCCATCGTGGAGTCGACCCTGGTGAATTCTGATGGGAAAATTATCAACTCAGGAGTCGAATTAGGGTTGGATATTTCGGTGATTAGAAGAAACAACCTGAATATCAATTTCTTTCTGACTGGCGCCTACAACAAAAACACTTTGAAGGATTTCACAAGCCTACTTGATATTGGCAATGTTTACGGACAAGGACTTTCGGGCGCCACGGTTCAGCAAATTCACACCAACGAGCCACTCTATTCATTTTATCTTCGGGAGTTTCAGGGATTTGATGCCAATGGATTTAGCACATACAAAGGCGGGCAAAAAATTGTTGGTAAAGATCCAATCCCGAATTTAACTTTTGCTTTTGGAGGTACACTTCAATTCAAAAATTGGGATGCAACAATTTTGTTTAGCGGATTAGCTGGTTACAGTATGTACAACAATACTGCAAACGCTTATTTCACTTCAGGCTCATTAGCTAATGCCCGAAATGTAACGACCGATGTTTTAACCAGCACCGAATCACCACAGAATGCTCCGGAGGTCTCTACACGATTTTTAGAAGACGCTGATTTTCTCAGAATTCAAAATATTTCAGCTGGTCGCAACTTCCATTTTAAGAAGCGTCCTTTTAAAATAATCAGAGCTTTCTTAACCGGGCAAAATCTTGTAACATGGACGGACTACTCAGGCCTGGATCCTGATACTAATACAGGCAGCATGGGTATTGATTATTCAACGTATCCGAAAGCAAGAATTTTTACCATTGGATTACAGGTTGCTTTTTGAGTTTATTTTGCATCTGATAGAAATGCTGCGGTAACTCCGTTTGTCCAGCCAAAGCCATCCTGATTAGGATATTCTCCCCCGCCACCGGCCAATGTCGTATCGGTAACATTGTATTTCTCCATCATCTTCCCGGTTTGATGATAAACTCCATCAACGAGACTCAGCCATCTTTTTTTTCCTTCATTGGCCAGCTGAACCTGCCGATAATTCTTCAGGCCTTTGTATACAATCCATTGCAACGGAGCCCAGCCATTGGGCGCATCCCACTGTTGCCCGCTGAATTCGCGTGTTGTAACGAAACCACCTTGCTTTAAAAAGTCCTTTTCTAATACCTGCGCAACACCTTTTGCATGCTCATTAGTAGCAATTTTGAAATACAAAGGAAATGCACCCGCCAGCGTCAGGTAATTTTTCTGAACCTGGTTCACAAAATCGTAATCAAAGAAAAAGTTTTCTTTAGAATTCCAGCAATACTTCATGATGCTCGTTTTCCGTTTCTCTGCGAGTGCTGCATATTCGGCCGATTTTGTGGTGTTACCTGATTTCTTCCAGGCTTCTGATAACACTTCTTCCAGGTGAAGCAGCAAACAATTTAAATCAACTGGGATAATGTCTGTTGTATGAATTGACTCGAACGACTTTACATCCTTAAACCACCGTGTGCTAAAATCCCAGCCCGATTCAGCCGCAGCCCGAATGTTTCGAAATAGTTCTCCTTTATTTTGTGATCGGTGCGCAAGCTCGACATCTTCTTTATACGATTCAGGTCGAGGTGTATCGTAGGCATCCCAGTATCGGTTAAGGATCGATCCATCAGGCATTCTTACAACTCTACCCACGGATGAATTTGATTCAGAAAGAGACGTTGAGCCTTTCATCCAAAAAGTGTATTCCTTTTCAAGTTGCGGCAGATAATTTACCAACGCAGCCGAATCATGTTTACTCAGCAGCTTAACCATGCACGAAAAGAATGGTGGTTGTGATCGTCCCGAAAAATAAGTACGATTTCCGTTCGGAATAAATCCAACAGAGTCAATCAGGTATGAAAAATTATCAATCATGTTCCTGATCATTTCGATGCGACCAGAGACCTGAAGACCCAACATGGTAAAGAAACTATCCCAGTAATATATCTCCCTAAAACGTCCCCCGGGAACAATATAAGGAAACGGAAGAGAGATTAAAGTACCTGATTGTTGTTCAGGGTTTCGGGTGAGTTCGTTCCACAGCGATTCAATATGCTGAGCAACTGAACGTGAAGTGTCACTCTTATATCCCGAAGTATAAGCCTGAGGTTCAGTAAAATTCTCCTGTATAAATTTCCGGAGATCAAATCCGGGCTTTCCTCTTCTGAGAAGGTAATTGCTTTCTATTTCTTCAAGCGATCGTCTTGGAATGCAGTCAGGAAATGTCTTGCCATCTTCAAACACGTTCGACATCTGCACATCCCGAAAAAATTCATCCAGCTGAAAGATTTCAGTTTTCATTTAGTGACCTCCTGTTGAACTGAACTTGATATCAGTCTCCGACTTTTTCTGAAGGCGATTGAAAAGGAAGAGACATATCGATAAAAGCGAAATAGGAACAAGCGAAAAATAAAAAGCCGTTTGTCCGCCATAATGCTGAAAAATATTTCCGGTAATAATGGATCCCGTTGTTCCACCCAACGCAGAAAAAATTACAATCAGTCCCGACATAGGTCCATGTTGACGGGCTGGAAGTGTACTAAGAATAACAGAATTGATTGCAGGATAAATCGGTGATAAAAACAACCCAATCAATGGAAATACGAACGCTCCCAATGGTGCATCGGCCCATGATTCAATGGCGCCATGTTCGCCTCGCGTAGCAAGCGGAATGGCAACTAATACCAGCGTTGCAGCACTGAGCAAACAAATAATCAGCACATTGAACCAATGAATTTTTCTCAGTGCAATTCCGGCCGAAAATCTGCCCACCGCGGTAGAAGCTGCTAAAATGCTTGCCATTTGAATACTGAGCGTTGCAGAGAGATTGAGCACCTTACTATTAAAGGTTGGCAGCCAACTCATAATACTCTGCTCAATTAACACATAAGTAAATGCACTGATAATGAATACCAGCACAAGCGGCTTAATAGCAAGTCTAACCATGTCTCCAAAATCTTCCAGGAAGGGTTTGCTTTCCGGGGATTTCACGGATGACTCATCAAGCGTAGTTGTAAACAACAGAACGAATGCAATAACCGTAATCGATGCAAGTAAATAATAAACACTCAGCCACGAAGTTGATTGAGGGTTCTGATCGTCTACAAATGCACTGAAAATAAAATAACCGGTGAGAATACCCACCATAAAAAATGATTCAATAAAATTCATGAAGCTGGCGTGCTCCTTTTTGTCATTGGTGACAATTCCAATGGTTGCATAAACAGAGACTTTGATCAAGGCAAATGATGTTCCAGTTGCTGCAAACAAAACCTTGGTCATCCAAAAACTACTGAGGGATGGCATTAACAGGCACGCAACTGTTACCAGTCCGAGCGCAATCAGCATTGCATTTTTATAACCGATGCGAGTGATGTAAGATGCTACCAAAAAGGAAACAGCCGCAATACTTAAATCTTTAAAGGCTTCGAGAATACTGGCAGCAGATTCTGTAACACCATAATTATTCTGAACCTGAAAAATAACGGTACCAACGCTATTGAGCAGAATGGCAAAAACAAAATAATTAAGAAACAGTGAAGTTTTAATTTTCCAGTTTGACATTCAGCAGGGTTAAGATTAAAAATCGCAAATCACAAATCCCAGTCGTTATTTACTGGCCGCTACAGGTTCATTCTCCTTCCTTGTTTTAATATTTCTTACAATCCACTCTCCTAATGCCCGACCTTCAACAACTCCTTGATCAATGGCAGGCCTGTAATGGATTCCGCCATATAAACGGCTTACAGCTGCTTCTTCTGACGCTTCTTTAAACGATTTGAAACTTCGGGCTGTTAATCCAAATTCAAGTTCAGTTGAATCGGTGAAGGCAAAATTTTCTCCAAACAGATTTGTAAGCGCAACAGCTGCGGATGAAGATATCACACTGTGCCCGCTGGTGTATTCAGGGAAAGGCGGTGTTTGCAAAAGCGGTGCCCAATTCTCATCGATGAATTGGTTAATGTAGGTTTCGGGGCGAACCACTTTACTTTTGTATTTCTCGTCCCAACAACTGATAAATCCATCAACCAATGAAATGGCTACCCGAACATACGCTTCCGCGGAAGCGGCAAAATCTGCTTTTGTTTGGGTACAGGTTACACGGGTGATATTCATCCAGTGACCTCCGGGGGAAATTTTCTTGGTAGCAAACATCACGTGACCACGAACATTCATCACGAAAGGATTGCAATCCCAAAACGATGCGATATTCCGCTGTTCATCAGTCAAACCCTTTCCCGTGCTATACACTTCTAACGCTTCCTTATAGAACTGGCTGGTCTTTTGCGAAGAGAATGGAGTTGGTGGCAGTGGCGTAAATTGATTAGCGGAGTCGATAGCAAACGGACGAATTTTATTCCAGTGCGGTTCGATCGCATCCATGTAGGCTGGTGGAGTTGGCTTCCATGTAGCAGGGTCCTCCAAAATTGTATACTTCGGGAAAGAACGCGTTTGCTTGTAGTTATCTTTTGAAGACCAGGCCAATACGTGTTCAGCTACTTTCTTACCATA
>DASTYM010000076.1:0-17641 GCA_035764995.1 Cyclobacteriaceae bacterium
AAGCGAAATCCAAATAAGATGAGAGCCGACATCGACCAAGTAATGTCAGACTTCAATACAATTAGCCCGACTTTAAAAGAAATAGCTGATAAAATTGAAAAACATCTTTGTGAAGATGTTTGTGCCAACCTTACGCATATCGACAAGGTTTCAGGCCGCCCTAAATCACAGGATAGCTTTCGTGGTAAGGCAAATAAAGTTGAAGAAAAAACTGGCAAGTTAAAGTATGAAAGACCATTGAAAGAGATTCAGGACTTAATTGGGGCAAGAATAGTTGTCTTTTACAAGTCTGACGTTGAGCCTGTAGCCAAAGCTGTTAAGGACTATTTTCAAATAGTTGAAGAAACAAAGTTTGTGCAGGACGAAGTGAACAAATTTGGATATGAAGGATTACATTTAGTTTGTTTCATTCCCACTAACATTTATTCAAACAAAGGCAATTCTTTAATCCCAGATTTCTTTGAACTTCAAATCAAGACACTGTATCAACATGCATGGAGTCAGTCTGAACATGGATTGGGATACAAGCCCGGTGTTAAATTGAATGATGAACAGAAAAGACAACTGGCATTTATTGCCGCCCAATCATGGGGTGCGGATACTATTCTTGAACAGTTGGTTGGAAAATAAGCTCACCGAAAGACTTGATGTAAATCCTTTCCCTTATCCGTTCGATACAAACAATGCGTTTCCTCAAAGCTGAAGTCACCCGCGTAGAGGATACTACGTAATTGCAACCCCATTATCGCACAGTGAGGATTGCTCAGATATCCAACCTCGTCTGCACCACCTTTGGCGGATAGAAAACTCCAATGATAACGAATGGATTTGACCACCTTCTTCTATGCCCTTCCGAGGTGGTTCCGAGAAACAGATAGACATCTTTGGTTAGAGCAATGTCATTAAAGTATTTCTGCTTTACCTTTTGTACAGCAATATTTTCGTTGCCCTCAGCATCCCGCAGGCAGTTCCAGTACAACGCCCCAATCTCCCAGTCTTCAATCATCATTTTGCTTTCGCGCCCTGTTTCATCTTTAAAGTGGTATTTGAATTTGTACGGAACCTTTCTGATTGGCTCCCTTGGCTTTTGACCTTTGCCGGAGGTAAATAAATCCAACTGGGAAAGCTGATCCAACCAATCCTTCTTCCAGTCTTTTTCATCAGGCTCAACAATAAGATCTATAATTTCTGCTGGTTTAAAAGTTGCAAGCGATGTGTTCGTTGGCTCCTTCGAATCGTCAATCAGTTTGGTCATGTTGGTATAGACATGCTGCAAACAGAATTTCTTGCGATCCTCCCAATTGTACTTTGTTCCAAGTTCTCCGACAACCTCCATATCCGATAGATCAGGCTTAGCCGGTGAATGGCTTTCAGGCCGGAAATCTTTTTGTCTGGGTTCCTGTAAGTCCAATTCTACCCACTGATACTTTTTGAATTCAAGGAATTTGAAAGGGACTGGATAAATTCTCACCCAAGAGCCATCTTCGCGTACCCCGGCTGTGCAAACCAATTCATCGTAACTACGGGAAGGCAGAGGGTATGCAGTTACGGTGATCAATACCTTGGTCTTGGCCATATTTGAGAGCGGTGCTTATAGATGAGTAATGGGGATGTTCCAGTCAGGCAAAGCCGAAAGAGCTTTTGCAACGCGGCCCCTGTGACACTGCTTTTCACACGCCTCAAAACACGTTATCGCTACTCGCTTATGTTCAGAAATAAGTTTTTGAATTGTCGCCAGATAGTCCACTCTGGCTGGGAGAATATTTGCATCGTAATAATCGAAAAGTTTCTCATAGTCACTTTGGGACGACAGAGTTTGCCTTTGATCGGATGGAATACCAAGTTCTGGAATATGGATATAAGCAATTCCAACTTTCTTGCAGGCAGTACTTAACTGATTTTTGGAAAAGCCAAATTTCTGACTCAATGCGTTCTTCCTAACATCGCAAAGCAACCTTACATTTGAGTTAATCAGCTTGTTTAAATATTCCTCAAGACTAATACCCTCGTATCCTATGGTAAAAAAACGCGGAGAAAGATCGGTGGGAATAAGAGCCTCAACTTTCTTCAACTCATCTGCGGTTAAAATGGTAGCTGCAATCTCACTCTTGATTGCATAGTAAGGGAATTGCAGGTAAAGACTTCGAACCAGATTTTTGCCAAGATTTTTTTCGTAGGTAGTCTTGATCTCGCGCAAAACAAGTTTGTCTTCTGGTTTAAGCGTGTTCAAGATACCCTTTGCCTTCTTTGTCGTTCGCCACTTTTCGTTCTCTTCCAAATACCCGTACTTAATTAATGCCGATTTATCAGCAATTGATTGAAATGAATAACTCCCAAATTTGTAGGGAACAAAATGATATGTCTTGCTGGCTTGCTTTGCAGATATAGCAAATAATAGTTTCTGGAAATCTGTATTCTGCAATTGACCACCAAACGCCTCAATCAGGGACAGTAATACCTTTCTTCTATAGTACATATAGCAAATTTAAACAGATTCATGGTTAAAACGCGGATTTTCCCTTAGATGTTGCCCATGACTCTCCAAGATAAAATCGTCCCCATCTTCCCCCCATCTTGTGAATATCCTTTTTAGGTAGTCCACACTTTCGCCTTCGTAATCAAACCCGCCTACCGGCTGGCAGGCACGAAGGCTATGTTCAATTCAATTTCATCCGCTAATAATTTTTTGATTCAAGGTCAGATGGAATGCCCTTGTTTCATTGTCATTCTTGCAGACGCTTTGTTTACGGGCATTTCCTGGCAAGAATTCCTTTCAGCGATTGGTGTAATCGTTGGAGGATACTACGCAATCACCACGCTCTTACTGTATAGTGAGGAGATCAAATCCATTTTCAATCAAAGTCAGCGAAAAGTTATTGAAGCTGATGCACACGATGATCAAAATGATTCAAATGAATCCATCGATCTCATGGGTTCAGTTAAATACGAGACCGCAGTAAATGTTCCACATGAAAAGGTAGTTGATTCAGAAGAGATCAATGCACAACCTTTAACGGAAATAGAAGACGCCATTGATGATGTAATCGTCAATACACCGGATGTACTGATCGCTAAATCCGTTGCTGAACTCCTGCGCGAGATCAAAACCATCATCACGGAACTATCACAAGGCAGCAGGGAAGAGATTGCTTCTATTTACTGCTCACTCTTACAACACTACCCACAACTGACAGGTACTACCTACCAGGATGAGATCAGTCAATTCATTCACGATTCCCTGTCAACGAATACCTCACACGCTTTCACACTAAATGAGATCAAATCGTGGTGGGCAGAGGACAACACATAATCATTATCCATCAATCAAAATCAAAATTTATGAAAAGAGCAATTCAGTTCACAATCAGAAAAGGCAAAGCACTAGGGCTTGCCTTGTTCATGTATGCCATGACCTTGCTGTTACCTGCCAACGCGCAGGATGGAAATGCAGGGATCAACGAGGCCACCATGAGGGTGCGCAGTTATTTCACCACCGGTACAAACCTTATGTATGCTATCGGTGCGATCCTTGGTCTGGTCGGTGCAGTCAAGGTATATCAAAAATGGAATAGCGGAGACCCGGACACCGGAAAGGTAGCGGCTGCGTGGTTTGGTAGTTGTGTTTTCCTGGTGATCGTGGCAACGGTACTCAGATCATTCTTCGGATTGTAATTAAACAAAATTTTAAACAAGGTCTCTCTGCATTTCCTTCTCCTTTGGAGAAGGTGGCCGAAGGCCGGATGAGGTTATGTCAAGCGTATACAAAATCAATAAGGGCATTAACAAGCCAATTGAGTTCAAAGGGCTCAAGGCGCAGTACATCGCCTACCTCGGAGCAGGCTTGATCTCGCTCCTAATTCTTTTTGCCGTCCTCTACATCGCGGGCGTGAATATGTTCGTGTGCCTTATCCTGACAGGCGGCCTGGGTGTGGTCTTGTTCATGACCGTGTATCGAATGAGTGATAAGTACGGTCAATACGGACTGTTGAAAAAGCTCGCCATACGCACCATCCCCGATGCCATTTTGGGGAAGACAAGAAAAATATTTCTCCAACTCACAAAGCAGGGATAGTATGGCACAACCAATTCCGCTGGCTAAAGTATTCCCCATCTACAAAGTAGAGAACGACTGCATTCTTTCGAAGCAGGGGGATGTAACACTCGCCTACGAAGTAACACTGCCCGAAATATTCACCTTGTCGGATCAGGAATATGAAGCCTTTCACCAAGTTCTTGTGAAAGCAATTAAGGTATTGCCTAATCATTCTGTGTTCCACAAGCAGGATTGGTTTTTCTCCAAGCAGCAGCGTGCAGACTTTGAAAGCGGAGAGCAATCATTCTTATCACGGTCCAGCGAAAGATTCTTTCATGAACGGCCATACCTGGATCACCAATGCCGGATTTTCCTCACCCGTAAACCTGTCAACAGGAAGCCATCCAGTTCTGTCTTTTCGAACCTGATCCGCAGAACACTTATTCCGGAAGAAACGCTGAATCCCCAACGAATGCAGGAGTTCCTTGATTCCGCAGGACAGTTTGAACGGATTCTGCAGGACAGCGGCTTTGTTAAGTTAGAGCGAGTAAAAGACGATCAACTTGCAGGAACCAAAAATCAAACCGGTCTTTTGGAAAGATATTGTTTCCTTCTTTCCGATTCAGACAAACCCACTATCAGGGATATTCACTTCAAAGATGAATTTCGGATCGGTGATCAATTCTGTCAATTGTTTTCACTGGCAGATGTAGAAGACCTGCCATCACTATGCGGGTCGCGCATCAACTACGACAGGTATTCCACAGACAAGACCAAATTCAGCGTAGGTTTTGCTTCTCCGCTTGGCCAGTTGCTTCCCTGCAATCACATCTTCAATCAGTACATCTTCATTGATGATGCGCATAAAACAATCAAGCAACTTGAAAGCAAACGGTTAAGACTTCAATCCCTTTCGGCTTACTCGCGTGAGAATGCCATCAGCCGGGATGCCACCAATGATTTCCTGAACGAAGCAATCTCATCGCAGCGTCAGCCGGTAAAGGCACACTTTAATGTATTGCTTTGGACGGACAACAAGCAGGAACTGAAAGAACTCAGAACGCAGGTTTCGTCCGCACTTGCGCAGATGGATGCAGTAGCCAGGCAGGAAACAGATGGAGCACCACAAATATTCTGGGCTGGACTTCCGGGGAATGAAGCAGACTTCCCCATGAATGATACGTTCGACACATTTACCGAACAGGCTACCTGTTTCCTCAATCTTGAAACGAACTATCAGTCATCGGTCAGTCCGGTAGGTATCCGGCTGGGCGACCGGCTCACCGGCAGGCCATTGCATGTTGATATTTCGGATGAGCCAGTAAAGAAAGGTATCTGCACCAATCGCAATAAGTTCATCCTGGGGCCCTCCGGCAGTGGAAAATCATTCTTCACCAATCACATGGTACGATCCTATTATGAACAGGGTACGCATATCGTACTCGTGGACGTGGGTCATTCCTACAAAGGACTGTGCGATTTAGTGAACGGCTACTACTTCACATATGATGAAGCCAACCCCATCCGGTTCAATCCTTTCTACATCGGTGCAGGTGATATGCTGGATACCGAGAAGAAGGAAAGCATCAAAACATTACTGCTCGCACTTTGGAAAAAGGATGATGAGACATTCAACCGCTCGGAGTATGTGGCTTTGTCAATTGCCCTGAAGATGTATTACGAACTCCAACTCCCTTCTCCTCCGGAGAAGGGCGGGGGGATGAGGTCGTTCCCATGTTTTGACTCCTTCTATGAATTCCTTCGCGATGTTTTTGTACAAACACTCAAGGAAGACCGGGTAAAGGAAAAAGACTTTGATGTTGAGAATTTTCTTTATGTGCTCAGACCCTATTATAAAGGAGGTGAATTCGACTACCTGCTCAACGCAACAGAGAACCTTGACCTTCTGAAGGAGCGATTTATTGTCTTTGAACTCGACAACATCAAGGATCATCCGATTCTTTTTCCGGTAGTGACGATCATCATTATGGAGGTTTTCATTTCCAAGATGCGCAAGCTGAAGGGCATCCGCAAGATGATCCTGATCGAAGAAGCCTGGAAAGCAATCGCGAAAGAAGGAATGGCTGAGTATATCAAATACCTATTCAAAACAGTCAGGAAGTTTTACGGAGAAGCCATAGTCGTCACGCAGGAAGTCGAGGACATTATCAGTTCGCCTATTGTCAAGCAGGCAATCATTAATAACTCTGATTGCAAAATTCTGCTGGATCAGAGTAAGTACCAGAACAAGTTTGATCAGATTCAACAACTACTGGGCCTCACCGAAAAAGAAAAGGCATTGGTGCTATCCATCAACAAAGGCAACGACCCAACCCGAAAATACAAGGAAGTTTTTATCAGCCTTGGTGGTATGGTTTCAAAAGTTTACGCAACGGAAGTATCACTTGAAGAATACCTCGCCTACACCACCGAAGAATCAGAGAAGATAAAAGTCCAGGCTTACGCGAAGAAATGGAATGGAGACATCCGGAAAGGAATCAGCGAGCTGGCAAATGACATACGTGCAGGAAAAGCTTAAAACAAAAATCGTATGAACCGAATCAGAAAAACTCTTTTAATCATGCTGCTGGGCACAACAGTCTTGGTGACTATGCCCGTCCAGGAGACTAAAGCAGCAATTCCCATTTTGGAGATCATCCGTCAGGGCGTGATCAAAGTAATCAAGGCCATTGACCTGATGATCCAGCGGCTGCAAACAAAGACCATCTGGCTACAGAACGCACAAAAAGTTCTGGAGAACAAACTGTCGCAGCTCAAGCTCAAGGAAATAGCACAATGGACTGAAAAGCAACGACAGCTCTACAAAAAGTACTACGATGAACTGTGGCAGGTGAGAAAGACACTCGCCACCTATCACCGCATTGCCATGATTATTCAGCGGCAGAAGCAAATTGTTCAGCAGTACAAATTCACCTGGGAGATGGTGAATCAAGACAAACATTTCACCCGGTCGGAAATCGACTATATGTACACTGTTTATACCGGCATCCTGAATGAGAGCCTGTACAATCTCGATGAGATCATGCTGGTCATCAATTCTTACAAAACACAAATGTCGGACGCCAAACGGCTGGAGATCATTAACAAAGCCGGTGATGCTATTGACAAGAACTTTCAGGACTTGCAGCAATTCAACAACCAGAACATCCGGTTAAGCATGAGCCGCGCCAAAGACGAGCATGAGATTGAAGCTGTGAGAAAATTGTATGGATTACCAACTAAATGACTTATGAAAACACGATCAATAATATTGACAATTGTTTTATTCATTCTTTGCTGCCACGCGCAGGCACAAACTTTCAATGAATGGTTCAGGCAAAAGAAAACACAAAAGAAATACCTCATAGAACAAATAGTGGCATTGAAGGTGTATCTCAGCAAATTGAAAAAGGGGTACGAGATCGCTCAAAAGGGACTGAACACCATAAGCAACATCAAAGACGGTAATTTCAACTTGCACCGTGACTTTTTCGGTTCTCTGAAAAATGTAAACCCCGCTATCAGTAATTCTGCTAAGGTAGCCGACATCATTGCTTTTCAGATTTACATCACCCGCGATATGAAGCGTGTTTACGATTTCTGCAAGAGCAATGAATCGTTTACGCCTGAAGAAGTCCGCTACATCGCCAAGGTGCATTCCAATCTGCTCTTTCTCTGCGATGCTTCCCTGTCTGAATTGCTGACAATCATTCGTACTAATGAAACGGAGATGACAGACGATGAACGCCTGCTGCGAATCAACAAAATCTATAATGATATGCAGGACAAGCGCGCCTTTGTACACGCATTCGGTAACGACACACAAATGTTGGCCTATGAACGTGAAAAAGAAAAACACGAAACAGAAATGTTAAGGAAACATTTCGAAATCCTCTAAACCGCAAGCATCATGAAAAGAATCATGCTTTCAACAATACTGGCTCTGAGCATCTCGACTCAGGTTTCTGCACAGGCCACTGAGGCACAACAACTCCTTTTGAATTGGGAGAAACTGATGGAGCTGGAGAAAATTCTGGATAACATGTATGCGGGGTACAAGATACTTTCCAATGGCTATAACACAATCAAGAATATTTCGGAAGGCAATTATAAACTGCACCAGGTTTTTCTTGATGGATTGTTTCTTGTAAACCCTGCTGTGAGGAATTACAAAAGAATTCCCTACATCATCGACTACCAACGATTGCTGCTCAAGGAGTATAAGAACGCCTACAACCGATTCAGGAACGACCCCAATTTTTCTCCGCAGGAAATTCAATATCTGGCGAATGTTTACAACTACCTGTTCCATGCAAGTATCCGGAACCTTGATGACCTCACCATGATCATCACGGCCACTAAACTAAGGATGAGCGATGACGAGCGGATGAAGGCCATCGACCGAATTTTCTATGACATGGAGAACAAGTTGATTTTTCTCAGGGGCTTTAACAACAGCACTCAGTTGCTTGCTATTCAGCGTGCCCGGTCGGCCAACGATGTACGAACGCTCAATCATTTATACGGCATCAATTAAAGTTTTATGGAATCGACATTTTCAAAATTATCAATAGCATTTCTCACCGCGACTTTTTTGCCTGGCGTTTTATGTGCTCAGAGTTACGCGGGGGAGATCCACAGTCTGCAAAGCGTATTGGACCAGCTATACAGCGAGATGCTGCCTTTGTGCAGTAAACTGATCGGGGTTGGCCGAGGACTGGCCGGCTTTGCAGCACTGTGGTATATTTCTTCAAGGGTGTGGAGGCACCTGGCCAATGCGGAGCCGATAGACTTTTATCCATTGTTGAGGCCGTTTGCACTTGGCCTTTGCGTGATGATGTTTCCCTATGTGCTGGCCGTTATCAATGGAATTCTGAAACCAACAGTAACAGGCACAGCCGCCATGGTAACGGGTTCCAACAATGCAATCGCTTATTTACTGAGATTAAAAGAAGAGGCGATTAAGAAAACACCCGCATGGCAAATGTATGTTGGTGTTGATGGAAGCGGAGACCGTGACAAATGGTATCAGTATACCCACCCAGACGGAACAGGCGAAGGAACGCTTGACGGCTTAGGAAATGACATCAAGTTCGCGATGGCGAAAGCGTCTTACAACTTTCGCAACACGGTTAAGCAGTGGATGTCGGAAATATTGCATGTGCTTTATGAAGCAGCCGCATTATGTATTAACACGATCCGAACCTTTTACCTGATTGTTCTGGCCATTCTTGGTCCGCTCATTTTCGGCATTTCGGTTTTTGATGGATTGCAACACACGTTAACGGTTTGGATAGCCCGCTATATCAATGTGTTTCTATGGTTGCCTGTGGCCAACATATTCGGAGCCATCATTGCCAAGGTTCAGGAGAACATGCTGCGTATCGACATTCAGCAGGTAGTTAAATATGGAGATACTTTTTTCAGCGCAACCGATACGGCTTACCTGATTTTTCTTGTGATGGGCATTGTGGGATACTTCACGGTGCCAAGCGTTGCCAATTACATCGTTCATGCCGGTGGAGGAAATGTGCTTCTCTATAAAACCTCCAATGTTTTCACAGGCGGGTCGAGAGCGGCAGTGAGCACAGCAGCAGCGGGGGCAGGTTCCGTTTTCAGTTCCTCCAGCCAATCTTCAACTGCAAACGAAAATGGAAACGCGAGGAATTCGGGAGGTTCCACAGAAAGCAATTCGGGTTCAGGAAACTTCATGCACGATAAACTATCAGGCAAATGATGAGCGACCGCACAATGTTCAGCCAGCTTAGAAATATTGATTCAGCATTCAAACACATCAGGCTGTTCTCCATTATCATGATTCTGTCTTGTATAATGATTTGCAGCTACTCTATATATAAGAGCATTGAAATGGTAACACACATGCAGGAACGCATCTACATACTGGCCAATGGAAAAGCATTGGAAGCCTGGTCAGCCGAACGCAAGGACAACATTCCGGTTGAGGCAAGAGACCATGTGAGGATGTTTCATTTTTACTTCTTCACACTTGACCCCGATGACCGGGTGATCGAAGCCAATGTATCAAAAGCGCTTTACCTGGCCGATGGCTCTGCAAAGCGTCAGTATGATGACCTGAAGGAAAGCAGGTATTACTCGAATATCATTTCGGGCAACATCAGTCAGGAGATCGTAACGGACAGCATTAAGATCGATATCAACCAATACCCCTTTTACTTTAAGTGCTATGCAAGGCAACGATTGATTCGCACAACCTCTATTGTAACAAGAAGCCTTGTAACCGAGGGTTTTCTCAGAAATGTATCGCGATCTGATAACAACCCGCACGGCTTCCTGATCGAAAAGTGGGCCACGATTGAAAACAAAGACATCAAAATCGAAAACCGGTAACCATGAAAGACAGAAATGAAAAGAGAGAGGTTCGGAAAGACTCCAGTAAAGGCATGGTTTCTCAAAAACTTCACATTGCAAAACAATCCATAGCTGATTTTCTCAATGAAAAAGTAAACAACCTTTCAGAATCCCATAAAAAGATAAGCCTTCTGATTTTTGGTTCTATGCTAGCCGCAGTTTGCCTGTTGCAACTGGTTCAGTCGGTGACAAGCGAGAAGGAACGCATCATAATTTCAATCGATAAAATCACATCACCTAAAGACATCTATATGAATGATTCAGCCACCCAAAAATTAACTCCCATCGGGAAAATGAAAGGCGAGATCGATGGAGAATTTGAAGCTTTTTATGTTGCCGTTGACACTGAAGGTCAACTCTTCATCAACCGCGATCCTGAATTCTCAAAAGACTCCCTGAGCAAAACAAAAGGTTGGGAACCAATTACGAGACAGCAACTGAACGCATACGAAAAGCAACTCCATTTCATACCTGCTCAGAAGAGAGGATTGAAAAGATAAGCCGCCTAACGAAAACACTCATTAACAAAACACAATAATTATGAAACACTCACAAAAGTTTTTACAGCGAAGAAAGTTTGTCATGGTATTGCCGATGCTGGTATTACCCTTTCTCGCGATTATTTTTTGGGCACTTGGAGGAGGCCAGGGATCACCCGCCCAGGCACAAACAAATGATGAGACCGGGTTGAACCTTAAACTTCCTGACGCTCATTTCAATAATGAAGAGTGGAACAAGCTTGCTTTATATGAAAGAGCAGAGCGGGACTCACTCAAATTCGAGGAGGAAAGAAAAAGCGATCCCTACTTTGACCTGATGAGCCTTGGTGAAAACCCGGAGCAGGAAATCCAACAGGAACCCGCAAGGAAAAAGACGCAAGCTCTTTCAGGAAACTCGGGCAATACATCTTCCTCAGTAAGAAGAGAGGCTATTGATCCCAACGAGGAAAAAGTAAATCAAAAGCTTGAACAACTCTACCGGGAATTAAACAAGCCAGCAGCAACGGCCTTTGAAGAAACGAAAGAGCAAACCATTACCTCCGATCACACAGACCCTCAGTTTTCTTCCGATGTAAAAGACCTGGAGAAAATGATGGAGATGATGAACAAAGGGAATGAAGCCGATCCTGAAATGGAGCAAATTGAAAGCATGCTCGATAAAATTCTTGACATCCAGCACCCGGACAGAGTGCGTGAAAAGATCAAAGAACAAAGTGAGCAAAAGCAAGGACAGGTGTTCCCAGTTGAACCTTCTCGTCAGGCCGACAATATAACATTGATGAATCCTGTTAGGGGCGTAAATCAGGTAGCTACCGATAGTTCCGCTTTGGTAAGCCGGGTTTTTTCAGTCAAACCGTCTCAGAATTCCTTTTATGGTCTTGACGATGAGATTCAAGACGAACAAAGTCAGGGCAATGCGATTGAGGCGGTCATTCATGATACTCAGGAACTGGTTGCCGGTGCAACAGTAAAAATGCGCTTGCTAAATGATGTCTATATAAACGGAAAGCTTATTGCAAAGGATCAGTTCGTTTATGGAACATGCGCTATCGAAGGGGAACGGTTAACGGTCTCCATCAACTCTATTCGCAATGGTAACTCGTTGTTCCCTGTTTCGCTTTCTGTATTCGACATGGACGGCCTTGAAGGGATTTACATTCCTGGAGCAATAACCCGTGACGTAGCGCAACAGTCATCCGACCAGGCTCTGCAGGGTATGCAATTCCTGAGTATGGATCAGTCGTTGGGTGCCCAGGCAGCGACCGCAGGTATTGCAGCCGCTAAAGGATTGTTCAGTAAAAAAGTGAAGCTGATAAAAGTAGTTGTAAAGGCAGGCTATCAAATTCTGCTTAAGGACAGCAACCAGTCAAATCAATAACATAAAACAAATTCTTATGAGACTACATGCATTGATCATCTTTTGGGGATTGATCCTGCTGATGTTGAAAGACGTCATCGCGTAATCCGAAAATGAAATGAGAAATTTTTCCTGCCTGAATTTCTCATTGCCGATTGGCAGGACGAGGTCTGGAACTCGTGAACCTGTGTTGCCCATGTAGCTACCAAACAGCAACCAGGTGCGAAGTCTGAAAGAGGGGAACACTATTTTTTAAACATCTAAACATAACAGGTATGCTATTATTTTTTGGAGCTATTGCAGCTTTTGTTACTCATGCATGGCCGGTATTACTCCTGCTACTGCTCTAATCAGGTTAGGGACGGTTAAGGCCGTCCCTGCTTCAATCTTCTAAATAACATTCACTAAAACACTTTTTAATATGATGTACTTCTTGAATAATCTTTTCGTAAGAATCCTGTTGTGGGGATTCCTTGCCAATTGGGCCAGGGACGCAAAAAGTCAGCCCATAGTTGAATCGCACAATGTAGAGATCACGTACAACAAAACTTCAAGTCTCATTTTTCCGACAATCATTAAAAGCGTTGACCGGGGAAGCAGGGACGTAATTGCCCAAAAAGCCAAAGGTGTCGGGAACGTTCTTCAACTCAAGGCTGGCCGGGAAAACTTTCCCGAAACCAACCTGACGGTAATTACTTCTGACGGAAAGCTCCATCAATTCACGGTGAACTATGCAGTGGAGCCTGCGAGTCTTACTTTGAACTTTAACAATTCACAGAGTCCGGCTCCCCTCGTCTTTGAAACAGAATTAACGGAGACCGATATGGAAAACTATGCTTCCGGAATTATCCAGGGGCAACGGACGATTCGAAATATCAGGGAGGTCAAGTACAAAATCAATTTCGCATTGCTTGGTATTTATATCAAGGATGATGTGATGTTCTATCGCTTCAGGATCACTAACAAGTCCAACATTACCTATGATATTGACTTCCTCAAATTTTACATCCGCGATAAGGCGCTGATCAAGCGCACCGCCTCACAGGAAATTGAGGTTAGGCCGATTTATGTTTATGGAAACGATAAGTCAGTGAAAGGTGGAGCTTCAACCGACCTAGTATATGCCCTTGCAAAGCTCACCATCCCGGAATCAAAACATTTTGACGTTGAAATGTTCGAGCAAAATGGAGGCAGACATTTCGAACTTGAAATCAAAAACAAAACCATAGTAAAGGCGCGCTTGCTTGAATAACAATGGAATCTGAGTTGGCTCATTATTACAAACTTTTAAACAAACAGATTATGAACACGAAGAATTTTGAATTTCTAAGAGACGGCCTCAAGTACATGGGCTTCGGTGATAAACTGAATGCCGAACTTGAGAAACAAATCAATCAACAGCCTGCTGAATTCAAACTCAGTTTACAGGGTGAGTTCAAGAAAGACGGAATCACAGACAGAGTTGACTACAGGCTGGACTTCAAAAAATCCGATCAGACGGATATGTATTTCTTCAACCGCTATCAGGCTACACTGAAGAATGATGACCCGGCACAGGAGAAAACTCAGACGTTCTATGTTACCAAGAACTCCGGGGTCACAGCCAAAGAGGCCTACAACCTTTTGAGCGGCCGTTCTGTTAACAAAGACCTGACCAACAAAGAAGGCCAGCCTTTCAATGCATGGCTGCAACTGGACTTCGCTGAGAAAGACAAGAACGACAACTTCAAGGTGAAGCAGTACCACCAGGGTTATGGGTATGAGTTGGAGCCGGTACTAAACCGCTACCCGATCAAGGAGTTGGGCAATGATGAGGAAAAGGTGAAGCTGATCAAGTCGCTGGAAAAAGGTAATCTGCAACCAGTGACCTTTATTAAAGAAGGTCAGGAACAGAAAATGTTCATCGAAGCCAATCCACAGTTCAAGACCCTGAACCTTTACGATGCCAAAATGGAAAAACAGTTTCAGGGCATAGAGAAAAAGGAAAAGCAGGACTCGGACAAGTCCAAGGAGAAAAAGGAAACCCAGAAGCAGGATGTTGACGAGGAGGGTGAGGGGAAGAAGGAGAAGAAAGTTAGGAAAGGAAAGGGAGTTGGGGTTTAGGGTTGCCGACTCAACAATGGAGGACCTGTCTGATGAGGGCAGGTCTTTTTTGTTATGGATGATTAAGCAGAGAATATCCCTGAAACTATTGTAATTCAGAGAATTTTATAAAAAAGTTCAGCATCTTGTCACATTCAGGGTAGCCTTATTTGTCATTCCTGGAAAGCAAAGCTATGGATGCAGCGTATCGGAAGTTATTGACCTACTCTTACAATATTCTTGGCTCCTTTGAGGATGCGAAAGATGCGGTGCAGGATGTTATGGAGAAGTATATTCACCTGGATAAAACCAACATCGAGAACGAAGTACATTACCTCACACGAATGGTTATTAATCATTCGATTAATTTAAAAAACAAATTTGGCAAACAAGCAGCATATGGAGTGTGGCTGCCGGAGCCGGTCTCCACAGAGACGGCAGAGACTCATTTGATTCGTGAGCAGGTAGCGCATTACACCCTATTGGTACTTATGGAAACGCTGAATGCAAAGGAACGGGCTGTTTACTTGCTTCGCGAGGCCTTTAACTATACACATGAAGAGATAGCAGCAGCCCTCGACATTACTTCGGATAGCGCCCGGCAACTATACAGCAGGGCAAAGAAAAGCCTGAGCGGATATGTGCCAACTGAGCAATCAAGTCATAGGGATAAACTGTCGCAGTATATCGAGGCCATTATTAACGGAGACCTGAACACACTGGAGGTACTTCTGGCTGGGGATATCAAATTCATGGCCGATGGAGGAAATAAAGTCCGAATAGTTAAAGATATTGAGATTGGGAAAGAACCCACGGCAAAGCTTGTTCAGCATGTCTACGCCCTTTTTCTGGAAGGAAAACAATACACCTTTACACAAATCAATCACCAGCCCGCCATTTGCTTTTGGCAGAATAAACACCTCTCCAACTGCCAGGTGTTTTCATTCGATGACTCGGGAAAGATGAACTTCATTTATTCCGTGGTCGATCCTGACAAACTAAAATCAATCAAGTTCACCTAGACCTGTCACATTTTCATCATCCTTATTTGTCTTTATCAAAAACACATGAAGACACTATTAAGGATCGACTCCAGCCTCCGACACATCGACTCTGTCAGTAGAGCAATAGGAGATCATTTCGTATCCCATTGGAAGAGTAGGAATCCGGGCGGGGAAATTCTCGCCAGAGATTTGCAACTAACTCCGATTCCGCATCTAACGCAATCAACGGTTTTGGCTTTCTTCAGCGGTAAGGCTACAAACGATGAGCTGACACTATCCGATGAATTGATAAATGAAATCACGATCAGCGATGAACTGATTATCACTTGCCCGATGTACAATTTTCAGATACCCTCCTCATTGAAGGCATACTTTGATCACGTAGTAGAATTAATAGGACCTTTCAGCATACCAACGGAGACTATGTTGGACTTCTCAAAAACAAGAAGTGCTACGTCTTAACCACAATGGGCGGTAGAAAGACTGATGTAAATCAAGAAGAAGCCTTTGAAAGCTATCTGAGAAATATCCTGGGTTTTATTGGCATCAATGACACCTCAATATATTGCGTTGATGGCACAGCAAATCCAGAGTACGCAACCACGGCAATGGCAGGGGCAAAAAGTAAAATCATAAACTTAATCTAAATACTATGACCACACAGGAACAAGTAAAGAAAGCTGTCTCGGACTTTGTTCGTGCCGGAGACACCAATGATGTAGCATTGCTCGATGATGTTTTAAACACCCAGTTTCAAAACGTGCAGGATGGTTTCTTTGAGGAAAAAGGGATTTTTGTTTTCTCAAAGGAAGACTATAAAAAGCTTGTAGAAACGAAGCGATTTGGAGGAGTTGCCAGAACCATCGAATTTGGTCCCATCGATATTTCAGGGCACATGGCCCATGTAAAAGTGAGACTAGAAAGTGAGTTTCTGGTTTTCAATTCGTCACTTCTCCTAGTCAAAGAAGGTGAATGGTGGACGGTAATACATAACATTCCGAAAATCGAAAAGAAGTGAATTCAGAAGAACGACAACTTCAAAGTGAAGCAGTACACCAGGGTTATGGTATGAGCTGGAGCCCGTACTAAGCCGCTACCCGATCAAGGAGTTGGGCAATGATGAGGAAAAGGTAAAGCTTACCAAGTCGCTGGAGAAAGGCAATCTGCAACCAGTGACCCTTTATTAAAGAAGGCCAGGAACAAAAAATGTTCATCGAAGCCAATCCACAGTTCAAGACCCTGAACCTTTATGATTCCAAAATGGAAAAACAGTTCCAGGGCATTGAGAAAAAGGAAAAGCAGGAGCCAGACAAATCGAAAGAGAAAACTCAGAAGCAGGATGTTGACGAAGAGGGTGAGGGGAAGAAGGAGAAGAAGCTGAAGGGAGGAAAGGGAGTCGGGGCTTAGAGGTAGCTGTCCAAAATCTAAAGACCTGTCTGGATAAGGCGGGTCTTTTTTGATCCGTCATAAATAAATTCTGAATAAATCTTGTGAAAGATACTTGTTCATTTACCTTTGTTTCTTTAGAAACATTCTAAATAACAAAAACCAAAAGAGTATGAACACATTCAAAAAGGCACTTTGGGTCATAGTATTCCTCGGATTTACGGCACTAAACGGATTTTCCGTTGCCCCGGAAAAAATCGGTGTCCTGATATTAGCGCATGGTGGCAGTCCCACCTGGAACCAGCAGATTGAAGATGCTGTCAAACCTATTCGGCAAAAATACCCTGTAGAAATTGCCTTCGGCATGGCACTTCCACGCACAATTCAGGAAGGTATTGATAAGCTTGAAGCATTGGGTGTAAATAAGATCATTGTCGTTCCATTCTTTATTTCATCGCATAGTTTTATTATCCGTCAAACAGAATACCTTCTGCGTAAACGGGATGTACTGGCTGATCCTGCTGTTGTCATGGATCATTCTTCAGGTGGACATGAATCACATGGACAACAAAAACAGTCTGGTAATCACGATGCCCATTCTCAACATGGATCACACAGTGGTGATAAACCGTCTCTTCAACCGCTGACCTTCAAATCAGAAATCATACTCACTAAAGCCCTGGATGATCACCCGATAGTAGCCGATATTCTGTTCAGCAGAATTAAAGAGCTGAGTGCCAACGCTGGCAATGAAACAGTAATCATTGTTGGACATGGCCCTAATCCTGAGGAGGACAATAGAAAGTGGGTTGCCACCATGGAGAGTTTGACCGATCAGGTGCTGGAGAAGCAAAAGAAAGATGGGGCCTCTTCGCGAACGGTTTTCTGT
>DASTYM010000077.1:0-7650 GCA_035764995.1 Cyclobacteriaceae bacterium
TTCAATACGTGTCTGTGATAAATCAAGCGAGGGGTCATCGGCCGACTGATAAATCAGATGGGGCTTCCACGTAAAGCTATTCCAATCAATGTTCGTTGCAGAAAGCACTTTAAAACTATATAACTCATTGTCTTTTACGGCAATGGTTGTATCAGGGAAATCAGTTACTTGTCTGTTCCATGCATAATGTTGTTGCCATACCGTATCGATTTCAGTTGATTCTTCCTCTTGCCTGATAATGACAAGGTGAAGATCATCGGTAGTCTGGGGCTTCATCAGGTCTCCTGTAATTTGTATCTGACCATTGAATGGAGGGGTCACAGTTTGCGCTGACGATAAAATATAATCGTCTTCGGCTGAAAACTTATAGACTTTGTTTCCATTCGCATCATTGATGTCTTGCCCCGGGTCAACTACATATTCAATTTCAGGTTTCCAGCGTACGGAGTCATACGAACCATTATCGTGAGAGCCTACTCTGAAGAACAAGAAATCACCTTTATTCACTGTAAGATTTTGGACACTTGACGGATAATGCACCGAATAATCATTCGCGCCAATATCCTTGTGCCAGAGCTCGGTACCCCTCAACTGGATGGCTACTCTCACGCCATCTCGTGGTGTCTCATCTTTTTTAGGGTCAAGACTGTTGAGTAATTGAACTGGTGCCGTAATGTTAATCTTACCCGAATAAGGTGCCTTCCACATTCTCACCATATCCAGCAAGGGATTTTGGTCTATCTCCAGTTGTCTTGCAGCCTCAAGAGCTTGCCTATCTAACAGGTCGTTAGATATTGACCCGGCTGAAAATATTCTGCTTGGAGTTCCTTCACTGGTAGGTGTATATCTGATAACCCCTGTTTCAGGGTCAAGGTGATTGAAATAAACGACTCCATTCTTCACAATATCAGGAAGTTGATCACCATTCGCCTCTGTAAAATAAATGGTAGTCTTACTGGTCGTTTTACTATGACTGTAACCTACAAAGCCCCCGAACTGTGCTTCTGCTCCGTAACTTTTTGTCTTGGATTTATCATAATAAAATGCATCGATTCCCTCAATATCAATTGCCTGCGTATCGAATTTATCTTCACCTGTTTTCGATAACAGGTTCTGTCTGTATTTAAGCTTACCGTTCTTTACAAATACTTTATCCTGAAGGCCATCACCGTTCATGTCCATCATGGTTAGCAAACCATCACTTTCAGATTCACTATATCCACCAGAGACGCCCGCAGATAATTTTTTGGTGAACACATTAAGACCGGTTCCTACAGAAACAGCAAATCCAAGCGTTTTATCTTTTGATTTTGTTCCACTTAATGCCGTTGACTCATCCCTAAAGCCGCTAACATTCGTCTTAAAATTACCTTGAACATTATCGTCAGGAACTGCCCACTGGGAACTTCCTTTCAGATAGGTACCCGCAGCCGCGACATCATCATAATACTCAAATGAATGTTCGTTGAATTTGTTGCCTGCCACATCGAACTCAGCTATTGACTTAAGCAAAGTTTTAGAGAAGGCACCTTGCTGGTACGTCAATTCATAGCTGCGAATATTTCTGCCATCAAATCTAACTTCTATCTTTTTCAACAGGTCCCCCGTCACTTGTTTGAAGCCGAAGTTGGCCATAATCATTTTGTCCGGTCGCCCTGTTTCCCGGGTGAAGATCACTTCATAAGGCCCGTCACTTCCATTGTGGCCAGTATATTTAATTTTGTCGATATAGATTTGATGACCCGGCACAGTTCCACTTACAAGACCTTTATCTTCCTTTTTCAGATAATGATACTTAACCGTATTGCCGTTCAGGTCCCGCACTTCAGACAAACACCATTGCGCTACATTTCCTCCATCGTTTGCTTCGTTGGTTCGCAAAACCGAATTCTTATCAAACCCTGAAGCGGTACCTCCATAAAAATATTTTGTACCACTCTTATCTGTAACTTCCCAGTAATAATTAGCAGGGTTATTGCCATGGCGAATGATTTTATTAAATGCACCTTCTACTCTTGGATAAAATTGCTTGTCGCCTGTAGATCTGTTCACCAACTCACTTCTATGCGCCAGAGGCGTGAGTTGCTCACCGTTCATGTTATAGGTCTCAGTTTCTTTTTCAGAATTATAGCGAGGTACACCCCAGCGTGTTTCAATTCCAACAGAAGGTATCGTTAAGTTCCAGCCAAGTCCCAGCCAGCCGTTGCCACCACCGCTGTTATAGCTTATTGCCAATTGCGGCTGCATGCCACCGCGCCCTGCGGGAATATTAATCGGGTAGCTAATAGCAGCTCCTCCGGTATTGTTCGCTTGTGGCGGATTAATCAGGTTTACTGCAGCTGTCGGGTTGGCTGCTTTAATGCCTTTCATGGAGGTTGAATTATAGGCTTCCACCTCCGGTGATTCAGGCACTTTAATAATAGCGTTGATGTAATCGGTGAAGTGTGTCGTTTTCGAAATAATTTCACCGGCTTCCAGTAAAACAGTATCTACCGGAACTTCAATCCAGTGATGGACCTGTTCATCAAAGTAGTATGTCTTAATATCTTTCTCAGTATAACCATCCGGAATCTTATTCAGATCGAAAGGGATTTTGATTTCAGACTCTTTTAAAAACTGAGTTCCGTTAGGCAAGAACCGGTAACCATAATGTCCGGCCGTAACGTTAACCATACCTGCATCCAGGGCAGCAATATCAACATCACGAAGGGTTGTAATGGAAAGATTTGATGAAGCAGAAAGGGCATCTTTGTCAATTTTAATGGAAGCTCCCTTTAACGATAAGGTACCTGTGCCGTTGCGCTCAAAAAACTGATTAGTCCTGTAGGTATTACTCCCAATAGCATATTGGTAATTGGCAAGCTGACGCTCTGAAAACTCCACTTGCTGGCATTGCGTTGTTCCGTTTTCGTAGGCAATTTCCAGATCAACCTTGCATGAAGCATTATCAAAATTAATTACACCTTCAAATTCTCCATTAAAGGGTATGAGTTTTTCACCATTTGCTTTTATATAATCGATTCCTTCATCGCCAACTACAAAGCCTTTGAAATAAGCCTTGTTATCAAAATACATCCTTGATTCAGGCTGATTAATAACGATTCGATTACTAAATCCGGAAGCCTCTTCTGATTCACTTGCTACGACTACTTTTAAATTGCGCACCCTGTAACTATGAGCGGCTCCTTCAGGCATTGTGAACCTGATAATGTTGTCTCCTTTTTTAAGCCAATCGGCATTCAACTGTTCTCGCTGAAGAGCCCATCCTCTCCGCACCTTTACAAAGTACCCTCCAACAGAACGTTGATCATTTACACTGCGGGAAACAGCTGTATGGTCTTCTACTCCATCAAGCTCATACTCCAGCCATACTTGCTTATCGTTACAAATGGTTTCATTAATAATGATATGAAATATATTGTCAGCGGGATTATCGATAGGTGAATCTGGCGTAATACCAATTAATCCTTCCTTAGATGTTGCGGGGTATTGCAGCAATCCAGCAACAGGTTTTGGTAGTTTTTCCGTAGAGAATGCCGGCAAATAAAATTCAACCAGCAATAAGAAAGTAATAGAAATTAAGCGAAGAGTGTTTTTCATAATAATCTTGAATACAACTATGATTAATTAATAGCGCATGCGCTCATGGTACGTTTGATTCACTACCTGATATGACCTGGATATTGTTAAGGTTTAAACTCAAACAAATCAGTCGAACCACCCCCGCCCAGGTAACCTTTTTGTCCTATGGAAAATGCAAAATAATCCCAACCCTGATTGACAAAGTCCTTTTTTTGACTCCACTTGTTTTTGGCAACATCATATTCCCACCAGTCATTTAGCCCTGAATACCCACTGATGCCAAATCCAGTTCCGATGTATCCTTTATTGCCTATTGAAAATCCCGTAGCGTCTGATCGACTCTCACCGGGCAAGTCGGATTTTCTGACCCATGTGTCAGTTGTGGGATCATATTCCCAGAAGTCCTGTAAGTTGTTACCACTTCCAAGACCATTAGTTTTCGAAACGTAATAACCTGTTCCTATATAGCCCTTATTTCCAATGACAAACGAAACTGCTCCATTTCTTCCACCACCTGGAAAATCTTTCTTTTGTATCCATTCGTCAAGTGTTGGATTATACTCCCAAACTTCAGCTAAATTACCATTAGGCGTGTTGTCCGGTGTAGGGGTAGAATCATCTCCTCCCGTGAAATAACCTTTGCCATTAATAGCAAATCCTGCGACACCACCACGAGCGGTTCCCGGAAAATCTTTCTTTTGAGTCCACTTATTCAATTGAGGATCGTATTCCCACACCTCACGCGTATAATAACTCGCATAATCGCCAACCCCGAGATAGGCTTTGCCATCAATTACAAATGCAAAATAACCAGTTGCCTGTGAGAGCGGGGCGTTTCCTTTATCTGTCCATGCATCATTTGTATAATCATACTCCCAAAGCTTACCTGCTTTCACATAAGCTTTTGTTCCTATTACAAATGCAAAACTTCCATAGAAAGGACAATCGGCCTTTGCTCCCCAGCTGCCACCGGAAGAGGAAGGATCATCGTTTCCACATGAACTGAATAATTGCGTTACAATGATCATTGCAAAAAAATAATGTAGTCGTTTTAGCATAGTAGGTTTATGATTATAGTATGTATTATTTTTTATTGTATTTGATAAGGATTAGTTCACTACCAGTTTAGTAGATGTGGGTCCCTTTGGGGTTGTAAGTCTGACTACAAACATCCCCGAACTGTTCAACACCCCCTTGAAGGAATACTCCGTTCTATTACTACCAATCCACTCCTGGATCAAATTCCCCTTCATATCATATACCTGCACCGTGACACTTGCCTGCTCTGGCAACGAAACGCTCACATTATACTGTTCTCCCCGGTTCACGATGGTTGGGTACACGGCCAGCTTTTGTTCTTCTGTACCGGTTATGGTCACCTCATCCGAGAATACACAACCATCTGAAAGCTTGGTAACTGAAATTTTATAAATTCCGGATTCTGTAACAGTCACCTTACTTCCTTCGCTGCTCAATCCGAAATTATTTTCCCACAGATAAGTCACCGGAATATTATCCGGCACCTGGCCCTTCACGTCCAGTACGATTTCTTTGTCAGGTAACAATCGTTGATCCTGCCCTGCATCTATATGAAGTGCGTCTGGCATGGTTAGTGAAAAATTTCTTACGAGCTGATCATCATTTGATTTAACGGTCAGTACATACTTACCTTCTCTCAGGCCTTCGTGCTCAACAGGGCTTCCCTTGCCGTTCCACTCTTTTAAAACTTTTGTCGAGGTGGCTAGTGTAAATTGATAGGTTGGCTTTCCTGCCACTACTTCAATTCGAACTTTGCCTGCAGTTTCATTCTTACAGGAAGGGTCGCTCAATGTTCGTACAACGACAAATAAATTTCTGGCTCTTGCAAGGCCAAAACAATCCTTCCCTGATTTATCAGTATCCCACAAAACTTTATATACTGCTTTGCCATCGGCTGTATACCTGTCTGGAAAAATATATTCTACATTATCTACAGAAAAATTCCCCTGGCCGCTTCTGTCAATGACCATCCAGTAACCGTCTGCACTCGTTCGAAGTTTCTTTAAGTCGACATACATTTCTGTTTCCAGTTTCTGCACTTCGTTCCCCGTAGCAACCATCATCCATTTACGCTGAACAATTGATAACACTGAGTCAATTCCTTCTCCCGGTTTATCAACTTTGGACAAGTTGTTATCTCCCCATACAAGGAAGTTGCCATTAGCAAAAGCTGATGAGTTATCTTTATTTGAAGCCGTTATTCTTCCAATGCTAACCGTGAGAAAGCCAGAATCATAGGCGCTTTGTGATTGCTTCTGGTAGAGTTGAAAGGCATCTTCCCGGCCAATGCCAGCTATGTGGTTCGCGTACGATTTGTTTTCTGAAGCTCTCCACAAGACCTTGTTATCAAGGCTTACATAATTCTGATCTTTCAGGGAGGTGCCGTATTTAATACCTAAGTATGTTTCATATTGAACACGTTCCAAAAAAGTAAGTGCCCGATCGAAAATGATTAACTCAGCCACCTGACCTGAAAATGGTTTATACTTTGTCGATTTACCGGCACTTCCAAATGCCAGGAAAGCGGTTGAATCAAGAAGTACAGTTTTATCCCAGTTTTGTGAAAGGGTGTTTAAGACAGCTCGTTTTTCATGCTTGCCGTAATCGGCAGCCAGGGTATCAGGCCCAATCGCTCTTCTGGTTGTGAAAAGTGTGCTACGCGTTACTGCTTGTTCAAGTCCCCATAATCCGCGTTCCGTTGTATCGCTTGAATGGAAAACAGAAAGTATTGTTAATTCAGAAGTGCGTTCAAGACTATATGGTATTTTCATATAGTCATTGCCATCAAATACGATCGCATTATTAAAGTTCATCAACGCTGTTTGCGTTGGCCCTTCGTTGGCTAATGCAGTAGCATTACGTTTATTACCGCTTACATCCGTCCAAAAGACCGGTGTTATTGTGCCTGCATCCGCACGGAGCCACACTTTGGGTTTAATTGTTATTGAAGGAGAAAGTTGAGCGGAAACAATTTGTGTGGATAATAAAAAAATCAGCGCAAGTAAAAGTATTCGCATACGGTTAGGTTTAGGGAACCGATTTCAATAATTCAGAAAACGGCTTGTCGCAAAAAAGCTAAATCTTTTGCAACTAATTCTTCTTAAACCAATCAAAACCTTACATGAACGAATTCATTTGTCGTAAATATTTTTGAATATAGGAGTAACTCCTATTGACAATCTGAAAAACTGTTTTTCTAGAAGTGAAAAATAGAATCACTATGGGAATGTTCAAAAAAAATTCCAAAGTGCCTCTAGTCCAAAAGGACTATAGGAGAAGTATCAAAATGAACCGTTGACTGAAATTGAAAAACATTATCAAAGAAAAAACTACTCCATATAAAATAGCAATACCCAGGTAGATCATTGCCACAAAGGCACAAAAGCAAGCGCTATGACTCTTCGTGACCTAAGTGTCTTTGTGGCAAGCGAACCCTCACCAAAACAAAATCCGCGGCTGGTGGCACGCGGATTTTACTTTTCATTTGTGATTCAGGTTTACAATTTATAGCATACGATCTGGTTCGGGCTCACCCTGTAGTAAACCTGATTGATTACCTGGTCAACTTCATATTCTGGTTCCTTATCATTTTTGATATCGATTGATCTCAAAATTTCGCCATTTGATTTACTCACCTGAACGAGTTGGTTTCCTTTCTTCTCCTGCTTGGTCATCATAATCACAAAATCAGGTGTCGATGCAGATGCTTTGTAACGTGCACTAAATTGTTTCATCGCCTGGTTTGAGTAATTAAAGCCTGCCTGACTTAAATCGTCAAAGCCTTTCGCCAATTCGGTGCCAACAGCTTTCCCTGTTGGGTCGGTTGTCTTTTGCGCAGCACTGGCGAACTCAGCTGAATAAGCTGCCGCTGCTGCTCCGATGTATGCTGCACGAACGGCCTGTGCAGCATACAGCGCCCTCAGGAGTGCCGGCTCGCGCGGAGCCGGATAATATTTTGCGTATTTAACATTCCCACTCATGTCTGTCTTCACAATGTTTTGATCGCTGGAAAGAACGAGTCCGTCATTG
>DASTYM010000078.1:0-9324 GCA_035764995.1 Cyclobacteriaceae bacterium
TTTTGAATCTGCATACTTAAGGTGGGTTGCGTCACAAAGCATTTTTCAGACGCCAGCACGAAATGACGGTGGGTATCCAGCGCTACGATGTATTCCAGTTGAATTAAAGTCATAGATTATAACTATATCTTTATAAAAATAATCAATTTGATTTATTAACAGGAAAAAAGTTTGTTTGAAACTCATTTTAAAACATGATTTAACTACTTAATAATTTACGACTACCATGGGAAATTCAAACACAAATGGGGAAGCCAAATGTCCGTTTAACCACGGATTTCAAAAGCCTGTTGCAGGTGGTGGCCCCCAAAATCGCGACTGGTGGCCAAACCAGTTGAAGCTAAACGTACTTCGTCAAAACTCTTCGCTATCGAACCCGATGGGTGAGAAATTTAATTATGCAGAAGAATTCAAGAAACTCGATTTGAGTGCGGTGAAAAAAGATCTTCACGAACTCATGACGAAGTCGGAAGACTGGTGGCCCGCAGACTTTGGTCATTATGGTCCATTTTTTATTCGTATGGCATGGCACAGTGCTGGTACGTACCGCTCCGGTGATGGCCGTGGTGGGGCAGGTGCAGGACAAATGCGTTTTGCTCCTTTAAATAGCTGGCCTGATAACGTGAATCTAGACAAGGCCCGCAGATTGATTTGGCCAATCAAACAAAAATATGGTAAGAAAATTTCCTGGGCCGATTTGATGATCCTCACCGGAAATGTTGCTCTTGAATCCATGGGCTTCAAGACGTTCGGTTTTGCCGGAGGTCGTGAAGATGTGTGGGAACCTGAAGTGGATGTTTACTGGGGGCCTGAAACAAAATGGCTGGATGATAAGCGTTACACAGGAGATCGCGATCTTGAAAAACCGCTCGGTGCTGTTCAGATGGGTTTGATTTATGTAAATCCTGAAGGCCCTAATGGGAATCCCGATCCAGTTGCCTCTGCCCGCGATATCCGCGAAACATTCAAGCGCATGGCAATGAATGATGAGGAAACCGTTGCCTTGATTGCAGGAGGTCACACTTTTGGAAAAACTCATGGTGCTGCGCCTGAATCACACAAAGGCCCGGAACCGGAGGGTGCCGTCATTGAAGAACAAGGTTTAGGTTGGACGAGCAACTTCAAATCCGGAAAAGGTACGGATGCTGTCTCCAGTGGTTTGGAAGTTACCTGGACATCAACACCAACAAAGTGGAGCAATAATTTCTTCTGGAATTTATTCGGTTACGATTGGGAATTAACCAAGAGCCCTGCTGGTGCAAATCAATGGAAACCAAAAAATGGAGCTGGTGCTAATTCAATCCCGGACGCATTCGATAAATCAAAACGTCAGGAGCCAAGAATGCTTACTTCGGATCTTGCGTTGAGATTCGATCCGGCATATGAAAAAATTTCGAGAAGATTTTACGAAAACCCTGATGAGTTTGCCGATGCTTTTGCACGTGCGTGGTTTAAACTAACACACCGTGATATGGGCCCACGTGCCCGCTATCTCGGCCCGGAAGTACCAAAAGAGGAACTCATCTGGCAAGATCCGGTCCCAGCTGTTTCACACAAGTTGGTTGACGACAAAGATATTGCTGCGTTGAAAGCGAAAATTCTTGCTTCAGGATTGACCATTGCACAATTGGTATCAACAGCATGGGCTTCTGCATCTACGTTCCGTGGTTCTGATAAACGTGGAGGCGCTAATGGGGCGCGCATTCGTTTGGCACCGCAAAAAGATTGGCAGGCAAACAATCCCGCTCAACTTTCAAAAGTGGTGCAAACGCTGGAGAAAATTCAAAAAGAATTTAACACCGGTGATAAGAAAATTTCATTGGCTGATTTGATTGTGCTGGCAGGAAGTGCTGCAGTTGAAAAGGCAGCGAAGAATGCTGGAGCAAATATTACAGTACCGTTCACTCCGGGGAGAACAGATGCATCACAAGCGCAAACTGATGTGGAGTCATTCCATTACCTGGAGCCAATTGCTGATGGATTCAGAAACTACCAGAAGAAAAGGTATTCGGTATCAACTGAAGAATTATTGGTAGACAAAGCGCAATTGTTAACCCTTACTGCTCCTGAAATGACGGTTTTGGTTGGCGGATTGCGTGTGTTGAATGCAAACTTCGATGGCTCGAAGCATGGTGTGTTTACAAAGAACCCTGAATCATTAACGAATGATTTTTTCGTGAACTTGCTCGATATGAGCACCGCCTGGAAAGCTACTTCTGAAGCTCAGGATTTGTTTGAAGGCCGTGATCGTAAGACTGGTTCTGTAAAATGGACTGCAACGCGCGCGGATCTTGTTTTCGGTTCGAACTCAGAGCTAAGAGCCGTGGCAGAAGTTTACGGATGTACTGACTCACAGGATAAGTTCGTGCAGGATTTCGTAGCGGCCTGGACCAAGGTGATGAATCTCGACCGTTTTGATTTGGATTAATTTTAATAAGTGTTTTTAAAGAAGCGGCCGTTTAAGTCGGCCGCTTTATTTTTGTCCCGATTGTTAAATATCGGTAATAACATCAAATCCTTTAAAACTACCAACCAGGCAAAGCCCTGTTACCCTCCTGGCTATCTTTTTCTCTTTTATTTTTCTGGCAATTTGGTTTAGGGTTGCACCTGAACCGACTGCATCGTCAATTAAAATGACATGATTAAAGTTTCTTGATTCCGTAACGGCAAATGTGTTGTCTGCATTCTTAATACGCTCTTCAATTTTTGAAAGTGATTTTTGAGGTACAGGTATGATTCCAGAGATCTTTTTTATTTCGACATGTGGAAGAGCGATTTTTAGATGCGTTTGAAGATATTTCATGAATTGGACTTCACGCCTAATGGTAGGTGGAATGAAGCACACTGAATCAGCATGTTGTTTTATCAAGAAATTTTTGATTCGATCAGAACACTCACGAATAACCTGTGCCATTAACATTTTGTTCTGACCTTGCTTGGCAAAATGCAATAGCGTTCCAAGCTTTGTTTTTCCGAAGCGTTCAATGGCATAAAAATCAAGGTAGTAAAGCTGGTCAAGCCAGATCTTCTCATAGCCTTTCGTGTTTCGGAGTTTTTCAATACCATTGATTATTCCATCATTCTCATAGTAGTCCTGATATTTCTTTTTAGTGCTGATAAATTCTTCAAGTGTTTTTTTTACCGGCAATTTGCGCTGCCCGCACCAGTAATCGAAAGCTGGTAATCCTTCGAGAATTGCTCCGGTTTCAGTAACAACCATGAAGTTCTGTTTAAGAAATTCAAATTCATGCTGATAAACAGACAATGATTCAGAAACCTGACTTGTCTTTTTTTGGTCGACTAATCTGTAGATAGTTTTTGGTGTTCTCCCAAGTTTTTCCAGAAACCTATCTTCCACCAATTGCTTGATGACGATGTGTACCATTTGCTTGGAAACTCCGAGTTTGTCGACTATTTCTTTAATAGTAAGCTCTTTATTTTGAGCAAAAAGCTCTGTTATGGAAGATTTTACAGACATTTTATGTTTTACTATTGATAGTCAATAGTCAAATATACCTCTTTTTTTGCAACCTCTAATTCCCTTCCTTGTAACCTTTCAATACCCTCCCGGTAACTAACACGAAAATTGACAAAAAGCACTGATTTGATGACTGACGAATTAATTATGGAGGCCGTGAAAAGCGGTGATCTTCAGCAGGCATCGGTCCTTTTTGAACGATACAACAAACGCATTTTTAATTTTTTGGCACGCATGACCCTTGACCGGGAAGTGGCTGAAGACCTGACGCAAAATGTGTTTTTGAGAATGATTAAGTACAAAAGCAGTTATAAAGAAGGAAATAAATTTCAGTCGTGGATTTACCAGGTGGCCCGGAATGTTTTTTCAGATCACTATCAATCGGTGAAAAATAAAAGAGCTGATTTTGTGGATGTAACGAAAATGGGTGACCGCATGGCAGACCACGATGAAAGCGAAAGAATGGACGAACAGGAAAGATTATTGCAGCGGTCGATGTCCATGTTAAATGAAGAGCAGCGCGAATTGTTGGTGTTAACACGGTTTCAACACATGAAGTATGAAGAGGTCGCTGTGATTATGAATACGACCGTTGCGAATATAAAAGTGAAAGTTCATCGCGCGATTGGGAAATTACGCGAGCATTATTTCGAACTCGAAAAGATATGAGTATGGAAAAGGAAAAACTGGAGAGCTTGCTGATCGATTACATCGATGGCAAACTCAATGAGGCGAACAGAAGAATGATCGAACAGGAATTGGTCAACAATCCGGAAACATACAAGCTCTACGAACAATTGAGAGAAGTAATTGGTGCGATGGAGCGTTCAGCAGCCCTTGAACCTAATCCCCGATCAAGAAAAGTGTTTGATCAATTGATCCACGATGAGATTAGGATGCAGAAAAGCTCGAGGGTAATGATTCCGTCAACAGTCTATCGTGTGGCAGCTGCAATTGCATTCCTGGTTGTGGCCGGAATGGGAGGTTACTGGGTAGTCCAAAATCAGAAGCAAACCACAGAGCAGGCGAGGCGGATTGAAGAAATGGAGAAAGAAATGAGAGCTACCAAACAAACGATGATGGCGCTGATGAATAACGATCAATCAGCGAGCCAACGAATCACCGGAGTTACGGTGGCTTATAAACTTGAAAAAGCTGATGATGAGATTGTAAACGTGCTGGTTAAAACGATGAATGAAGATGCCAACACAAATGTTCGGCTCGCTGCGCTGGAGGCACTTGGTAAATTTCAAGCTGAACCAGCAGTACGGAAAGCACTCATTGAATCGCTTTCAACCCAAAAAGATCCTATGGTACAAATTGCACTGATCCAGTTATTGGTGCAAATGAAAGAAAAGGGCGTGATGAAAGATTTGGAACGCATGACAAAAGACAAAACCATTATGAAGGCTGTGAAAGACGAAGCCTACTCCGGAATATTGAAACTTTCATAACCAGTGTTCTTCCTGCAGAGAGAGCATGAGTTATAAGTATATAGTTGAAGTAAATACACATGAAATAGCCAATCATAACACTTTATGAAAATACGGTAATAGGTTTGGCGTATTCCATGTGACAAAAAAGAAAAAATAATTAACACATGAATTAAATAATTGAAAAATGAAAAAGATAAGTATTGTTTTAGTTGCGCTGCTCGTATCAGGCATGGCCCATGCGCAGGAGTTTAAAGTGGCGAAAAGTACCGGTAAGCTGAATTTGCACATCGGGCGGGTTACAGTGGAAGGTCATAGCGGAAATGAAATTATTTTCACCTCCAAGGATGGCCACGATAGAGATGAAGATGATCGTGCAAAAGGATTGAGGGCAATTAACAGCCTGGGACTTGAGGATAACACCGGCCTCGGTATTAATGTAACCGAAAAAGATGGTGCAGTTGAGGTATATCAATTAAAGAAAATGAATTCACCGAATATTAAAATTCTGGTGCCAAAAGGTGTGATTGTTTCCTTTGATCACGAATCTCAATATGGCGGAAAGGCGACCTTCAAAAACATGGAAAATGAAATTGAAGTGTCGTGTCAGTATAATAGTGTGGAGCTTGAAAATGTGACAGGCCCCCTTACGGTAAAAGCAGTGTATGGCGGAGTAGATGCAACATTCAAAGAAAATGTAAAGGGACCAATTTCAATTGTATCCATATATGGACACGTGGATGTCGCACTTCCTTTGGCAACAAAGGCTAACCTCAAGATGAGCACTTCATACGGTGAAATTTTTATGGCGCCTGAGTTTAAAATTACAGTAGAGAATGAAGGAAGAGACAGCGACCGCGTAAAAGGTACCATCAATGGCGGTGGAATGAACATCGACTTCCGTTCTGATTACGGTAAAATTTACCTGAGAAAGAAATGAAAACCATCATTGGAATTATGATGAGCTTGGTTACCGGGGTGATGGTTGCCCAAACCCCGGTAACGAAAAGCTACCCGGTATCAGCCGGACAAAGAATCACGTTCCACTTTGATTACCCCGAACTTGTCAAGATCAGCACCTGGGATAAGAATGAAATTTCAATCGAAGGCATAGTGTCAATCAACGATGGTGAAAACGATGACGCTTTTGAATTGACACAGTCTGTTTCGGGAAATACGATCAATATTGAAAATAGAATCAAAGGCTTGAAAGATTTACCACAGCGGGTTACAATCACAAGAGGCGCAGAGAAAATCACCTTCAAATCGAAAGAGGAATACAAGATGTATCGGGATGAACATGGAAAGGATTTTAGCCAGACCAATTTTGGAGTCGATATTGAAATTGTATTGGAGATCAAAGTTCCGAAGAACATGGAAACCAAATTGGAATCAGTTTACGGAATGGTAGAAGTGATGAATTTCCAGGGCCCGCTTTCCGTGGATGCCACTTATGGGGGCGTTGATGTGACCGTGCAGGAAAAGACTACAGGGGAGTTAACAGCCGAAACCGGTTACGGACAGATTTATACGAACCTGGAACAAAAATTTACCGGATCAGAGTTTGAAGATTTTCACACCGTTGTTTCCATTAAACCCGGAACAGGTCCGAAGTATTCTTTTGAATCCAAGTACGGAAACGTGTATTTGCGGAAGCCTAAAATCTGATTTTGAATTATTAATGTGGTAATGAATTTCGAATCGCACCATAGATCCAGGTACCTGCAATCGCACTGAACAGCGAGATTATTACGACATAAGCCCCATTACCAATCAAGGCAAACAATGGGCCCGGACAAGCACCTGTCAGGGCCCATCCAAAGCCGAAAAGCAACCCCCCGATAACTGTACCCTTGTGAAATTTTCGTTTCGGAATTTGAATAGCTTCGCCTGAAATTGACTTCACGTTGAATTTTTTGAGAAGCCAAACCGAAAGAGCACCCACCACCACAGCTGATCCAATCACACCATACATATGGAACGATTGAAACCGAAACATTTCCTGAATCCGGTACCAGGAAACCACCTCAGCTTTGATAAGCAGAATACCAAATAATATTCCAACAAAGAGATATTTCAGATTTTGGGAAAGACTGATTTCTGAAACAATTGAATCGGCATTATCCAACGAAGAAATTTCAAAATCGGTATTGACTGATTGTTTATAGGATGTTGTTTCCATATTATAAACTGAGAATAATTGGAAGAATGAAATTTGCCATCACTATGCCACCCGCCATGAAGCAAATTGTAGCGATGAGTGAGGGCCACTGAAGTGTTGACAATCCAAAAATGGAATGACCGGAAGTACAACCACCGGCATAGCGCGTTCCAAAGCCAACCAAAAATCCACCAAGCACAATCACTATAAAACCTTTTACTGTCAACACGTTTTCAAAATTGAATAACTGCGTTGGCCACAATGAATTGATCGCTGTAATTCCGTAACCGGCTAGTTCAGATTGCAGCGCAGCACTTACCAGAATAGGATTGTTGGATGATAACCATGTATTTGCAACAAAACCTCCGATCACAACGCCTGCAACCAAAAAGAGATTCCATGATTCTTTTTTCCAATCATAGTTAAAAAAAGGAACCTTCCCGGGAAAACAAGCAGCACAAATATGACGCAGGTTCGATGAAATACCGAAGGCGCGATTGCCGAGCACTAACAGGAGCGGAACGGTTAGTCCGATCAACGGACCGGCTATATACCAGGGCCAGGGTTTTGTTAAAATTTCCATAACTGAAAAACGGCAAAGATAAGGGCAGAGTTCAATATCGTCATTAATTCTATAAAATCTATTGGATTAGTAGAGTAATAATATATCTTTGTTCATTCCCGATAAAAAACAGATTGCCATGAAAAGGTTTTTGATTCTTGTGATAGTGATTAGTTCAATAAAGACTGATGCGCAATCGAGTGCAACCGACATTGTGAAGCCTGAGAAAATCGTCACCATTACGGGTGTTCGGTTTGCTTATCCGTTGATCCAACAATGGATTGATGACTATAATAAGAGTAACCCGGATGTTCAGATCGTTATTGAATCCCGCGGAACGGGTGATCCATCCAAATACGACATTTTAGTAGAAGCGTATGAACCCGAGGCCGACAAAAAAGTCACCAGGGAATATTTTTTCGTTGCCCGCTATGCAATTCTTCCTGTGGCCAATAACCGTGCAGCATTTGCAAAAGTATATTCCACCAAAGGGCTGAACCGCGACTTAATTAAACAGCTTTTTTTTCACGACATATTCGTCAGCAAAAGCGATCAGGCTCTAATTAAAGAGCCTTACACAGTTTACACGCGTTTACAAAAGGCAGGCGCACCCATCACATTCTCGAAATATTTTGGGTACCAACAAAAAGATATTCAAGGCAAATCAATTGCTGGTGCAGATGAACACCTGCTAAAAGCTGTACTCCGCGATTCTGTTGGGATTTCATACCTACCCTTGAATTTACTGTTTGATCAAAAAACAGGATTGCCAGTCGAAGGCATCACGATCCTGCCAGTCGACCTCAATGGAAACGGCAAAGTAAACGATGAGGAAAAATTTTATAATGACCTCTCCATAGTTCTTCAGCGCCTGGAAGAAAAAGATCAGAAGGAAATCAACAATGTACCGATTGAGCATCTCCATCTCTCTATAGAGAAAAACACTTCCAATGCAGAGGCCATTGCCTTTCTGAAATGGATAACTCGACAAGATGTGCGCGACCTTCATGCCTTTGGTTATTTGAAACCGGAGTCGTCACACGCGGATCGGAACAAGCAAAACGAATAATCACGAACCTCAAAAAGCCCCAATGATGAAGCGAATTGTACTCATATTAACATCAATCTTTTTTTTCTCTGCTCAATCCTTTGCGCAGGATTTTGTAAAAGGTGTCGTTAGAAATGGTGATGGAACTCCGTTAACCGGGGCAACCATATCTATCAAGAACACAACTACATCAGCAGTAGCGGATGCAAACGGTGAGTTTAGTATTGCCGTACCTAAAACAATTCCATTTACACTGTTGATTAATTTTGTCAGTTACAAGCTTCAGGAAATTGAGGTTTACGAATTGAGTGATGAACCCTTGGAGATTACACTGGTTGAAGACGGACTGCTCGATGAAGTAGTTGTAACTTCCAGAAGGAGAGAAGAAACGGCACAAAATGTTCCCATCCCGATTTCAGTGGTAAGTGGTGCAGCGATTGAACAAACCGGTGCATTCAATGTGAACAGGGTGAAAGAAATTGTTCCTTCGGTTCAACTCTATACCTCGAACCCGCGCAACACAGGCATCAACATTCGTGGAATCGGTTCGCCTTTCGGTTTGACCAACGATGGCCTCGACCCTGGTGTGGGTTTTTATGTAGATGGAGTTTACTTCGCCCGTCCTGCCGCAGCTACCCTTGA
>DASTYM010000079.1:0-3721 GCA_035764995.1 Cyclobacteriaceae bacterium
CACGACCGATTCGCCTGTTTGAAAATTTTTACCGAAACGGAAGCCTGGTGTTTGGTGGCGGACAGGTGCTAACCCCCATGCTGTATACGGAATTTGTGAAGAAAGACTCTGCCGAGAAATCAAGACGCCCGGTTGAGTTCAGTAAGAAAGAGTATTTGACGCACGATGAATTTCTGACAGGTTATGCAATTGTTCAAACACTTCCCGGTCCTGTGTTTGCCTTCAGTGCTTTTATAGGATCTCTTTCGATGCGTGAGTATGGAACGTTTGGTGAAATCATGGGCGCATTTATGTCGACAGCAGGAATTTTTTTACCGGGCACGTTCCTGATATTTTTCATCATTCGATTTTGGGATAGTCTGAAACGATATCGAATTGTTCGGGCATCTCTGGAAGGAATCACAGCAGCAAGTGCGGGCCTCGTGGCATCGGCTGCCATCATTCTCTTTCAACCGTTGGACAATACGCTTTTAAATTTTTCTTTTACCATCGGTACGTTTTGCGTGCTGTCGTTTACACGCATTCCATCTCCGGTTATTATCCTGGCTGGTTTGTTGTTGGGATTTTTGTTGTAAGGAGAATTACTTCCTCGTCCCGTAAAAGAATGTGATGAAAAGGGTAGGATATGCCCAGTAATTTTTAGCAGATGGCACCATCTCGATTTCTTTGGCGTAAGTATCAAGTAAAAACCCTGCTTCAAAACCTGTTACCTGGCTTTTGAAAGTTCCTAACTCAAAATTAAGCGCTGCTTTAAAGTTCGCTCCAACCGCAATGTTCGATTCGCCCAAGCCTTCAAACAGTCTTCCAGGTCCTAAAATCCATTCAGCAGGAATATCTGGATTGTACTGCTCGCGGACTGTAATATACCCTGACCCATCAGGAGACCATTCAACATAATAAGGAGCAACAATACCAAGTGACGGACCAACAGCAAAGACAGCCTTTATTTCTACGCCTTGCTGCGGTGCTTTTTCAAAGAGTATGAAATCACGGCCATATTGAAAGCGGAAGGCATACAAATAATTATTCTTACCATAAGTGTAGAAATTTCCGCTGTATGAATTTCGTCTTACTTCCTGTGGGTGTTTTACATTCATGATTTCGAGACCAAATGTCTCGAGCTGGCGTTCTGTTTTTTTGCGGGACTTTTTAAACACGAAACCACCGATCAAACCCCCTGAGGTATTTTTATTAATACCCCAGACGAATTCTGATTGATATTCGTAGCTGTCCTGCGTTTGGCTAAACCCTGCTACGGGCATAATCGCCAGGAAAATTAAAACCCCAAAAATATTTTGGAACCGCACCATCCTTCAGGAACTTTAAGATAAATTTAGAGGCTACTAAGGTAACGCAAAATTTTCACTTAAGTTATTTATTATGACAACACTTACAACCGATTATAAAGGTACTTTACGCACCGAGAACATTCATACCCGATCCGGCAGTAAGGTAATTACTGATGCCCCGGTTGATAACCAGGGAAAAGGAGAGGCCTTTAGCCCTACCGATTTGGTTTGTACTGCCCTCAGCAGTTGCATGTTAACCACGATGGGAATTCTGGCAAACCGGGAGAACATTGATTTGCAGGGACTCCATACGGAAGTGATTAAAATCATGGGGGCTAATCCCCGCAAAATTGCCGAGATTCAGATTACATTGTCGCATCCGACTCTGCAAGTAACAGAAGTTCAAAGGCAGAAGCTTAAAAATGCTGCCCTCACGTGCCCTGTGGCCTTAAGCCTGCACGACTCCGTTAAACAAAGTGTAGTTTTTAATTTCTAATGACTAATGACTAATGATTAATCGTACCACAGACCTTCTTCTCGTTTATCGTAACGAGGTTTCTTGTATTTTTCTTTCAGATGATCGGGTTGGGTATCACTCTTCTTGAAGAGTTTTGCCCACCACAATTTGAAGTTGGTTAACATGTCTCGCTCTTCTGGCGTATTGTTCTTGTTGACCTTGACAAACTGGGCATCAGGGTGCAGACCTTTCTTTCCAAAGATCACTTTCCTCATCTTAATATTTCCCTGGTAATCAGTTGCCCGGGCAAATGCTTTTCCAGGCTCATGGGTATCTAAAGCATCATCAGCGCTATTAGGGTTGTGCTTATAAGTCCATGTTTGACGCATGGCCCTTGTGTACTCACTGGCTTTGATAGAATTTTTTCCTGGTCCGATACCCAACTGAGCATTCTCAGCTGCATTGGGTTTCTTTTTGTAATCCTGCTGTTTAATTTTTATTTGCAAGCCATCAACCAGGTACGTTGATTTTCCGGGCTTTACTTTCTTTAATGATTCTTCAGCTGCATTAGGATTTTTAACATAATCTTGTTTCATTTTCCTTTTCCCCATAAATCGGTCTGCCTCGTCAGCAGCGTCACCAGGAGTTTTTCCGGCAATAGGTTGTCCGTTGTTGTTCCCGATTTTTCCACTCACACTTCCTCCTCCCTTTAAAGGTTTTCTTCTTCCTTTTATAGTGCCCGTAAACTCTTCGCCCTGATTTCTCATAGCTGGTTTAAGATCAAACATTCGATATCCCCCCGGAAACCCTGCAACCTTCTCAGCACCAGAGGGAGGGACGCGTGTTGGAATTGGTTTATTGTTCCCAATTTTTCCACTCACACTGCCTCCACCTTTGAGCGGTTTTTTAGCTTTCATGTTTCCGGCATAATCAGCACCCTGTGGTGTAAAAATTTTTCCTCCACGGATATTGCCACTATAAGTACCGATTTTATTAGCACCAATTCCCGGGGCCTTGCCACTGATTGGCATTCCTTGATTGTTCCATCGTTGGCCGCTAATACTTCCACCGCCTTTCAAGGGCTTTCGGGCTTTTATGTTTCCGCTATAATCAGCGCCTTGTGGAGTAAATATTTTGCCTCCTTTTATATTACCTGAATAATTGGCCCCTTGCGGATTGAATACTTTGCCTCCTTTTATGTTGCCTGAATAATTGGCCCCTTGCGGATTGAATACTTTACCTCTTCCTTTTATGTTACCTGAGTAATTAGCCCCTTGCGGGTTAAATACCTTGCCTCCTTTTATGTTACCCGAATAATTGGCCCCTTGCGGATTAAATACTTTGCCTCTTCCTTTTATGTTACCTGAGTAATTAGCCCCTTGTGGATTGAATACTTTGCCTCCTTTTATGTTGCCTGAATAATTGGCGCCCTGCGGATTAAATACTTTGCCCCCACGAATATTACCACTGTAAGTACCAATTTTATTAGCGCCAATCCCGGGTGATTTTACCGGTATGGGGCCGGTCCTCTTTTTCATTTTACCGGTTATAGATTGATAACCGCCACCGGGGAGACTTCCTTTATAGGGTCTGTCGCCAACCCGTTGCCTGGATTTTTTCCTTGGGAAAACGGGTTGACCGGCTCCTTCCATTGTTTTTTTACTCGTAAAATTTCTGCCTCGTATTTTCCTTCCCGCTACATCTCCCCTCCAAGCTTTTCCGGAGCGCGATGCAGAAATGTGACTGCCAGCAGCCGGACCTTTGTATGGTCTGTCACCAGCGCGCTTTCTTCCATAATAAGGAGCAACAGTCGGCTTGATAGCAGGAGGCCTTGGTGTTTCATAGTTTTTTTTGCGAAGTTTTCTTCCTGAGATGTCACCGATGTAGGGCTTTTCACCTTTCGGTTTTTTATTCCAAAATCCTGCAAAGGCATTAATGCTTCTCCTTGAAATATAGGAGCGTGATGCAGAGCTAG
>DASTYM010000080.1:0-4410 GCA_035764995.1 Cyclobacteriaceae bacterium
ACCTGTTTATACGTCCCGTCCTTCTGTTTTTGATTGTAGGGCACGATATAACTAAAACCAAGGCTGTTATTGAGGGGTAGGTCTAAAGTGGCTGCCACAGCAGCCGAGTGATAAACGGAATGCGGGTCAGCCTTTGTCAGGAGGTCATTTGAGGCCACTATTTGCAGGACCGAAGTAATGAAAGCGGGGGCGCGTTTCCCAAGTAATTCCTGGAATTTGTTACGGACCTCATCCCTTCCGAAAAGGTTCTTTACCGTTAATTGTGTGTTTGTATCTGTCATGTGTTTTAATTGTTTTCTATTTCAACCGAGTCAAATAATTACTACCCAATAATCAGGCATAGACTCGTAAGCGTAACCGCTCCAAATGTTAGCGAACTCTCTTGCTTCGCGTTCATCAAGTGCCAGATAAATCCTTCTGATTATATGTCCTCTTACTTCTGTTTCAATGTAGCTCATAGTCTATTGCGTATGTGGGAGGAGTGGTATTTCATAGCTCTTTATTGTGTTAAAATCTTTCCTTTTAAACTCTCGAATATTTCGTTTTCGAGTTTCTGATCTTCATCGTAGGGTACAAAACAATCTTGCCTCCATGCGAAGTTTGGATTGAACCCTGACAGACTTACATAAACTGCTTTGTTGGTTTCCTTCCTGCATGGATCAGTAATGTAATAGCTTTTACCTTCGATGATTTGGTTGCGGGTTCCGCAAGTTCCGATAGGCTCACCACCATCGATGCAAACAACTCTCTGACCGGTATAGAATAGTGGCTGTTCCATAATCAAACAAGTTCTAAGTTACACTCAATCTCAACTCTTTTATTTTCCCTGAATTGCAACAGGTTTAAAACGTCCTCCATCTCTACGTGGCGCAAGCCTGTACTAACAGTTAATTTGCAAATCCTCAAAGCATAATCATAGTAGTATCCACTATAACTTATTGTAGCCTGATGTCCTTTCCCTTTCTCATCGTAGATAAGATCGGTAAATGAATCACTCTCAAACTTAGGCTCCTGTGGCCTCTCAATGTCGTTGCCTGGTTCTCTTAAACGGTCTATCATAAATGGTTTCGTTTAATTGTTGAGTCAAAGGTAACACCCTTTTTGATAGATGCAAATAAAACTATAAAAATATTTCTAAATTATTTTAGGGGTAACACTTGGACGGTAACATCTTTATGTTATATATTTGTTTCATGATTACGACAAAGGTCAGGTCTATTAAAACCAGTAGGGCATTAATGGATCATTTTGAAAAACACGCTGAATCTAAGGGTGAAACACTAAACTCTTTGATAGTTAAGTTAATGAAGCGTGAGAGTAAATACAAGAATTAGTTCTTTGAAAATATTGACGGTAGCGAAAGGTAGAGTTACTTCTATGCGGCAGACGTGTTACAGGTTCGAATCCTGTTCTCCCTCCAAATTTTTAGTTCTCATGAGGGCGATGGTGTAATGGTAACACACGAAAATATCTCTCCTTATTTATCTCCGTCATAGTCATTTACGAGTAGCGAAGATATGGGATACTTCTTAGTTCGACTCTAAGTTTCCCCGCAATAAGTTAAAATATTGGGGAAATTGGCAATTGGTAAGGGCAACTTAGATCTGCCTTTCTCTCGTAAACATTATTGCAAGTAGTGATTGATTCTGTTACTTCTTTTGGTGAAAAACACAGCATCAAACTTTTCTCTTGCAAATTCATTGGTGATAGTGAGCATCTCGGATACTTCTGCAAAAGGTAAAACCCGAAACGCAATTTTACTTCACCATTTTTTTTTTGACACCAAATAGTAAAATATATGTCACGCTTTAACACACCCCAACAAACAACTAAGTCAGAAAACCTGGCAGGAGGCTTATCTTATAAACAATCGCCTGAACTTGAATTAGTTTCAATCTTACTTACATCGTTTGCTAACGATCAATTTTACAGGTCATCAAACGATACGTTTGCAAAATTGATTTCTTTGGTGATTGATTCTGATAAAGAGTTTGTGGCAAAAGCGGCTGTTTACGCACGCACTAAATTCGGTATGCGTTCTATTACACACGTTGTTGCCTCAGAGTTAGCACAGCATATATCAGGCAAAGAATGGTCTAAAGACTTTTATGATAGAATAATTTACCGCCCTGATGATATGATGGAGATCCTTTCTTACCACGTTACTAAAAACGGTAAGATTCCAAATGCTATGAAGAAGGGATTTGCAAAAGCATTTGATCGTTTTGATAAATACAAGCTGGCTAAATATCGCGGAGAAGGTAAGGGGTTTAAGCTTATTGACGTTGTTAACATGGTTCACCCTGTGCCTGTAGAAAAAAATGCAGAGGCTATTAATGCGCTTGTAAAGGGTGAACTAAAATCTTTCGATACATGGGAATCAGAACTTTCAAAAGCAGGGCAAAACGCTGAAGGAGAAGAAGATAAGGCCGAACAAAAGAAGGAGGTTTGGGTTAACTTAATTCGTGAAAATAAACTCGGATACTTCGCTTTACTGCGCAATTTAAGAAACATAATTGAGCAAGCGCCTGAAGTAATTACTGAAGCTTTAGGACAACTAACTAATGAAAACGCTATCAAAAAATCTTTAGTATTGCCTTTCCGTTTCTTGACGGCTTACGAAGAAATTCAAAAACTGTCGAATGGTAAAATTGTGCGTGATGTTCTTGTAGCCTTAAATAGGGCTGTGGATATTTCAGTTAACAACGTGCATAAATTTGACGGAGAGACTTTGGTGGTATTGGATGAGTCCGGTTCAATGTCCGGTAAGCCTGCAACTATTGGAGCTTTATTTTCAGCCGTATTGATTAAATCCAATAACGCTGATTTTATTACCTTTTCAGATAATGCGAGATACCAAAATGTTAACCCAATGGACTCAACAATTACAATTGCCAATTCAATTAAATTTGCATCAGGAGGAACTAACTTCCATTCAATATTCCAGACGGCTAACAAGAAATACGACCGTGTTATTATCCTGTCTGATATGCAAGGATGGATAGGATATAACACTCCTTCAGCATCTTTCAATGAATGGAAGAAAAGAACCGGAGCTAATCCTTTCGTTTATTCGTTCGATTTGAACTCTTATGGGTCAATGCAATTTCCTGAAAATAATGTGTTCTGTTTAGCTGGGTTCTCTGAAAAGGTATTCGATATTATGAAACTGATGGAGCAAGATAAAAAGGCTCTCATTAACGAGATTAAAAAGGTATCATTCAAATGAAGCCCCTAACCTACATACTATCAGCCGTGATCCTTGTAATGGGATGGCTTCTTTTTCAGCAGCATTTGGAAAATTCAAAGTACAGAGAATTGGAGCGCAAGGTAATTGAAGGGCTGAAAAGAGAGAACCTAAAGCAGAAGGACTCACTTGTAAGAGTAGTTGACCTAACGAGGGATTCGTTAGATATTGCGTTCAATACTATACTTCTGGCAAAAAAAGAATCACAGGAGGCAAGGGAGAGAAGTCAGAAAACAATACGAGATTTGCAAAAGATTATTTATATTCAGCATACCGACTCATCGAGAACAGCAGTTTTGAAAACACTTTATAAAAGCTATACACCATGAAGGAATTTAAATTTTACAGAAACCTACCTTACTATTGGGGCGTAACGCTATGGGCTACAGATTTAGCAGAAGCAAAGAAAAAACTTATGGATAGTTACGGATGGTCGGTTTTCAGAACCATGCACATTGATGGAAAAAATATTTTCAGCGCCCAATGAAACCTAAAAAAGAATACGATTTAGACGACATAATAAGAGCCTTTGCGATTGGAATCGCTATAATGATGGTGGCATCAAAATGTCAAGCCCAAACCGTTACTTTGCCTTCATGGGTAGCTGACAGTTTAATATTTGAGACTTTCAAAGGTCGCCAATGTTCTTTAGTTGTTGAAGCCCAAGCCGATGAGATCAACAAATTAGGCATGGAGCTACTAGCAAATGGAAAGGCTTTGGAACTCTCAGGGAATCAGATTAAAACATTAGAAGCACTGGTAAAGAACCTTTTGGAAGGCCAGGCAATAGAGAGAAAGGAATCATTAATGGATAAGCAGGAATTGAAAAAGAAGGTTAAAAAGCGAAATTTGGTTATAATCGCTCAGGGTGTTTTACTTATTGTTTTGGTGTTATGAAAGGTGTTATTACAAAATCAAAAAATCCTAAAGATTGGGTAGAGGATTTTCACTTAGAGAATGGCTGTTACTATAATCGGTGTGTAAAGTGTAATGAACAATTCATGGGGTATAAGCGGAGAGTGATTTGCAAAGAGTGTTTCAATAAGCCTTCTTAGTTCAGTATGGAAAATTTAATCAATCAAACAATCGAATCAGGAACTGAAAATAATTATTAAACAACGAAGCGATGGCAACAAAGAAAATTAACTATCAAGCTACAATCG
>DASTYM010000081.1:0-2347 GCA_035764995.1 Cyclobacteriaceae bacterium
GAGGAAATCAATGTAGTAAAAGCCACAACCACAGATGACGAAAAATCAGTCAGTAAAATTTTATCAGCTGCGGAAATTATTGCCTATCAGCATCTCGTGCGAAAAGTACCAGTCCCTGATAATGTCATTGAATACGCAGTAAAACTTGCCAATAAAACCCGTCCTCAAACACCGGAAGCGTCCGCTATAGCAAATGAATATTTAGAGTGGGGAGCCGGGCCACGCGCGTCTCAATTCCTCGTGTTAGGTGCCAAGTGTAATGCCTTACTAAACAATAAATATTCTCCCGACATTGAAGATGTGCAAGCCATTGCCAAACCCGTGTTGCGCCATCGCATGGTGCGAAACTTCAAAGCCGAAGCAGAGGGAATTACCGTTGATAATTTGATTGAGAGGTTGATGAAGTAAACTGGGCTAAATTTGATAATTGAGAGAAGCTAGTCCTACTTTATCATATTTCATACTTGTCTTCTTTTTCGCAGGTTTAACGTTTCGTCCCTATGGAGTTTCGATTAATTAGCTACCGATATTTATCCCTGGCGGGATTGACAAAGTAGGACTAGTTGTCTGCTGTTTTTATGACAGGCCTTGTGTCGTGAACATCCCGTTTCCCATAGTCAATCCTGAATAAAGAAAGGTCAGGTTTGTATTTTCGTTGTCTCGTCAATTCATATTGATAAACCGTTTGGCCTAATTGATACATGAATGGCCAACCAATTGTTTCATATTCATATTTATCATCATTCAAAACTCCATCGCGATTTACATAGGCAGTTGCGGTAAGCATGAATTCAACCTGATTTTTGAAATCAACGATGTAAGACGCATCGATTAAAAATCCGTAAGCCCATCCAACCTTGTTAAATACACGTACATAAGAGGGCATTTGATGACTTTCGTTTCTGAAATAGAACTTTACATAGCTATCATAGTATTCGCTGGTATCGTATTTAGGATAATTTGTTTCTGACGGGTACTGCGAAAGATATTGGTACAGAAATTTACTATCATCTTCGGTTAGTTTAAATCGTTGAACGGCTGGTACCGAATTTGGAAATAATGCTGACTGAAGTATTCTCTGCAAATCTTCAAGTGGAAGATTATTCACTCTTGTGAAATCAATTGGTTCGTTTATCAGCTTGCCGCTTTTATAGTGTGCATTTCCAATTTTAACCACTTTGTCAAAATAAAACGGATCGGTGTTATAGGCAGGAGGTTGTTCATAGATTAATTCGCCCGTTGGCCTAATGAAACGCATCGCATTGGTGTGGCGATTTTGGTCGTCACTAAGTCCAAGGAATTGTCGTGTAATACGTGTGGAGCGATATCCTTTAGCGTGGAGATTTCTGTTTATCGTTTGCTGGCCTACAAACTGGTACAATCTGTTATAAGGATCATTCTCACTTATCAACAAGGCTCTTTTAATATAGTGTGCTATTGAAGGAAGATTATTTTGTGCGGTACTGTCGGTATGATCCGGAGTTTGCCATGTGGCACTGCTGTCGATCTGAAGTGCCGTGTATTTGTTTACGCCTTTTAAATTCAATGAATTCAATTTTTCAAGGGCCAGCAAGGCCAGCGGAAGTTTCACGGTGGAAGCAGGGTTGAAATAAAGATTGCTGTCTACGTTGAAATAATAATTTTGAAAAGCAGGCCTGTTATTTTTATCCCGATTGATCTGTGTATAAATGATCTGCACCCGAAATGAGTCTTTGTGCTGGAGTACATGATTTAAAATCTTATGGTCTGTGCCCCATAAAATCTTTTTAAGGAGGCTGTCCGTCTTTACCTGCGCTACAGTGTTTACACTCAAACACAGTGATATCGAGAGCAAGGAAATTAGTTTGGATGTTGTCATTTTTTAGGAAGCATATCCGTGAAGATAGAAAAAAATCCTTTGCGCTAACTTTGCGACCTTCGCGTCTCTGCGGTTTATTAACGCAGAGGCCACGGAGAAAAAACACTCAAAATTTCGCAGAATTTTAAGAAGCGTAATCTTTTAAATAAGAAAAGTTATGAGTTACCGATCCGTCTTTTGTCATGGTGGCCCGCTCGATTATCTTGTCAACATCTTTTATGAGTAATGGCTGCAGTATCCGGTCTAACAAATCCCGACCAAATTCTTCTGATGCGCTCCGGGGTAATTCACACGGCAGGTTGTCAACTCCCATCACGGTAACAAATTTTTCGTTGCTGAGCGGTGGCTGAACTGAATCTGTTGCCGGATCAAAATCATAAATAGGATCAGGAATGGTGCTCGCCACTTTGGTGCTGGGTATCGATCCACCAATATCACATGTGATGTCGGCAATTATTTTTAATTTGAAGCCTGGTGAAAGCATGTCTT
>DASTYM010000082.1:0-7034 GCA_035764995.1 Cyclobacteriaceae bacterium
CACGGTGGTCGTACGAGTGCGAGAGGAACATCTTGTGACGAATGGCTATTGCATCCCCGTAAGGAGTCTCGATAACGGCAGGTTTTTTCTGAACGGCCCCGAGGGCTAAAATCCCTACCTGTGGCTGCATGATGATAGGGGTACCCATGACGTTTCCAAACGATCCAACATTGGATACCGTAAATGTTCCGCCTGCTAATTCATCTGGCTTCAATTTGTTTTCGCGAGCACGCTTAGCGAGATCGTTCACAACTTTCGCTAATCCTGTAATGTTATACTGATCTGCATTTCTGATCACGGGCACAATCAGGTTGCCTGAAGGCAATGCCACTGCCATGCCAATATTGATGTCTTTCTTTTTGATGATCTTGTCGCCATCCACCTGAATGTTGATCATCGGGTAATCCTTAATGGCCGATACAACAGCCTCGATGAAGATTGGTGTGAAGGTTAATGCGTCACCTTCCCGCTTCTGGAATTCGTTCTTCATTTTGTTTCTCCAGAATACGATGTTGGTAACATCAGCCTCTACAAATGAAGTAACGTGCGGAGAAATACGTTTTGAATCTACCATGCGCTCGGCAATCATCTTGCGCATGCGATCCATCTGAATGATTTCATCACCAGCGTTTATTGATGCCGGTACGAGTGGAGCAGATGGTGCACTTGAATAAACTGGAGAAGCCTGAATGGTTTTGCCAAGTTTGCGGTTTTGCACGTATCCTAAAATATCTTTCTTCGTTACGCGGCCTTCCAATCCTGAACCGGTGATGGTTTCAAGTTCGGCAACAGCAATATTTTCTTCCTTGGCAATATTTTTAACAAGGGGTGAATAAAATCTGCTGGAAGATTTGAAGTCGGCAACATGGTGAGTTCCGTTCGATCCATTGGACGCCACGACAGGGGCTTCTTTAACTTCTTTTGTTGCTTCCTTCCTGGGAGCTGGTGCAGCGGGTGTTGAGGAATCCTCCACAGCTGCATCGGTTATGATGATGGCAATGGCTTTTCCCACTTTTACTACTTCACCTTCTTTTGCCATGATTTCTTTTAACACACCGGCATGTGTAGAAGGCACTTCGGTATCTACTTTATCGGTAGCAACTTCCAGTACTGATTCGTCCTGCTCAATTTTGTCACCGGGTTTTTTCAGCCAGGTCAAAATAGTAGCCTCCATGATACTCTCGCCCATTTTCGGCATGATCAACTCTACCGTTGCCATATACAAGTGATTATTTGAAGGCAAAGTTAGAAATTTTATTGCTCTGCGCTAACGTTTGAAAATGATGAAAACGGCTTTTTGGTAGAATCAGCCAATTAGTTTCCTGATAATTGAATTGATTTCAGCCGGCCGATTGGTAATCATTAAATGGCCACCTTTTTCAATAATAAAATCGGGTTTTTTGTTGGGCAAAATTCTATCCTGATTTCCATGAATTAGAAAAGTATTTCGGATGATAGTTTCGTTTTTCCAGTTTGTTATTTGGTTGATGGCCCACTTTAGAAAAGTATCATCGGTATCAGAAATTATTTTTCTGAGCATGGCCTGCTCAATTGTTCCATGAGCTCCAAAAAACCAATAGGTAAGCGAATTTACTTTTTTAAATAAGGAGCCGGGCAGGATTTTTACAATATTGGACATACCGGCTAACCAGTACAGCATTGGGATATCATGTTTTGTTTTAGCCGATGAAATCAGGATCACCTTTTCCGGTTCTCGAAGTTTAGCAATCTCCACAGCCATCATTCCTCCAAACGAAACACCTATTAAAATTGGTTTTTGGTTCTGAATCTGGTCTGATAGTCGTTGTGCATACGATTCAATTGACTCGTTCTCGTTTGGAGAAATCCACTCGATGTGCCTGACTTGATAATCAGAAAAATCCAGAAAGTCGAAAACACGTTTATCTGCACCGAGACCGCTTAACAGATAAACTTCTTTCATTTCACATTAGTTTTTGAAAATTCTACCACCCAAATTCAATCGGATCAAATTTAAAACTGCAATGGAAGCCGCCTGGATGTTGATCAATCGATCTTTGGAAAGCTGTAGTTTTTTAGTGACTACCTGGTTACCATCTGCCAATGCGATCCAAACGGTGCCCACTGGTTTTTCAGGTGTTGCACCTCCCGGCCCCGCTACTCCGCTTGTTGCAACGCCAATGCTGGTTCCAAATTTTTTACGAACAAGCTCAGCCATTTCTGTGATGGTCTCTTCACTAACAGCTCCATGTTTCTCAAGTGTCTCAGGCTTAACACCCAGGTGTTGCATTTTAATTTCGTATGAATATGGAATAATACTTCCCTGAAAATATTCCGAACTTCCCGGAACACTTGTTATTAAATGTGACACATATCCACCGGTACAGCTTTCAGCGATTGAAAGCGTAAGTTTTTTTTCACGAAGCATATTTCCGACAACAACCTCCAGCGTCTCATCCTTAAAACTATAGATGTACTCACCTGCCAGGGGTAATAATTTTTCTATCAGGCGATCAGCATCTTGTTGTAGCTGTGTCAGACTTTCTCCAAAGGAAGTAAGCCGGAGTTTTACTTGTCCAAGGTTCGGCAAATAGGCCAAACTGGAGTTTTTGGGCAACGCTTTTTCCCACGATGAAATTTTTTCTGCTAAAATCGATTCGCCAATTCCGGCAGTACAAAGTACACGGTGATAAATCACGGGCGTTTTAAATTGAAGTTGAAGTTTTGGGATAACGATGTTGGTCATCATCAACTTCATTTCGTACGGAACACCTGGCATGGAAACGAATATTTTTCCGTTTCTCTCAAACCACATGCCGGGGGCGGTGCCTATGGCATTTGTAATTTTTGTACAGCAAACAGGGAGTGCAGCCTGTTGCCGATTAATCTCCGTTAATTCACGTCCACGACTTTTAAAGAACTCCGTCACTTCAGCGAGCGCTTCCTCATGAATGGCCAGTGGACAATCAAAATATTTTACGAGACAGGGTTTTGTTAAATCATCACTGGTTGGACCGAGGCCTCCGGTGATTAAAATGATGTCAGCTCTTTTCTCAGCTTCGGCCAGGGCTGTCAGAATTTCATCTTCCTGATCTCCCACTGAAGTCTTGCGAATTACTTTAATTCCTGCCTTATCAAGCTCTACACTCATCCATTGTGAATTCGTATCCACAATCTGACCGTATAGAATTTCATCACCAATTGTTAGCAGTTCTGCTAGTATTTTTTTCATTCAAAGAGGGTTATGAATCGTAAACATCGCTTCGATGACCAATCGTAATGATGCTAATTTTAAGGAACGTGTCAAATATTTCGTAAATAATTCTATAGTCTCCTTGCCTAATGCGATAAGCAGACCGTCCCTTTAATTTTTTGCAACCCGGAGGACGTGGGTCAGACGCTAACTTCTGAATTGACATTTTAATTTTTGAATAGTCAGGCTCACTAACCTTTTCAAGGAATTTGATCGCCCGTCTTTCAATAAAGACCTGATACATTATTTCTTACGCTTGGTCTTTAGGTAGGCGAATGCTTCTTCAGCGGCCATGAACTTTAGCTTACCGGATTTAGCCTTATCATAGGCTTTAATATCCGATAATTCATCCAATTCCGAGAGCATTTTTTCATATTCACGAATGGGTAATACCACGGAAATTTTTTTCCCCTTTTTATTCGTGATGTATTGAGTATTTTTCATAAGAATTGAGAAGGATTGGCAAAAATACTCAATACCAGTATGAATGAAAAACCCTTATCTGCTCCCGATTGGCAAAAAGAAATTTACCTGAGTGGTTTTGCCGGCAAGCGACCCGCTGTGAAGATTTCGTTTCATCAATTAGAACAGGAAGCCCGAAAAAAAATGAGCGACCAGGCTTTCGCCTATATAGCGGGCGCGGCTGGAAATGAGGACACCGTGAATAATAATCAGTCTGCTTTTGAAAAATGGAAAATTGTCCCTCGCATGTTGCGCAATGTGAGTGAGCGCGATACCAGCATTGAACTGTTCGGACAAAAAATTCCATCACCGCTTTTGTTAAGTCCGGTTGGTGTGCTCGAGATGGTTCACCCTGAAGCGGATATTGCTGTTGCAAAAGCTGCTGCGAGACTTGGATTACCTTACATTTTTTCGAACCAGGCATCTAAACCGATGGAAGCATGTGCTGCCGCTATGGGTGAGAGTCCGCGGTGGTTTCAATTGTATTGGAGTAAATCAAAAGAACTCGTACAAAGCTTAGTGCAACGAGCCGAGCGATGTGGTTGCAAAGCGATTGTTGTCACGCTTGATACAACGTTGTTAGGTTGGCGTACGCGCGATCTTGACTTGGCGTACTTACCTTTTCTTGAAGGAAAGGGAATTGCGCAATACACTTCTGATCCGGTATTTCAAAAATTGCTTGATGAACCGGATAATTCAGCCCCTGTGAAGAGAAGGGTGACATTGCAATCAATACAAGGTTTGATTTCGATGACGAAGAATTATCCGGGTAATAATTTTTTTAAAAAGCTGACATCCGGCAGACCATTAAAAGCCGTTCAGAAATTTGTTAGCATTTATTCGAATCCTTCTACCACCTGGGAAGATTTGGCATGGTTGCGACAACAAACTAAACTCCCGATTTTGTTAAAGGGAATTCTTCATCCTGATGATGCCCGCAAAGCAATGGATGCAGGAATGAATGGAATCGTTATCTCCAATCACGGAGGCCGCCAGGTTGATGGTTCTATTGCAACACTGGATGCGTTGCCAAAAATTACGGAAGTGATCCAGAATAGAATTCCCGTTTTAATTGATAGCGGTGTTCGAGGGGGCGCTGATGTTTTTAAAGCTTTAGCCCTTGGTGCAAATGCTGTATGTATTGGCAGGCCTTATGTTTACGGATTAACCGTTGCCGGAGAGGAGGGTGTTTACCATGTTATGCAAAACCTGATGGCCGATTTTGAATTGACAATGGGCCTCTCGGGATGCAAAAATATTTCCGAAATAAATCCGGAAATGCTTTCTTATTGATTTCAGGCTTAAAAATGCGGTAGGATTTTGTGTGGCGTTCGTCTATTTTTAGACCCCTGAATATTGAAATCCTATGAAAAAATTACAATGGCTACTGGCGCTTTGCTTAACGGCCTGCACCACGGCACAAATCAATCAAACAATTGGCGAAGTAAATAAAGCAATGGGCGGCACTGCCGAAAAGCCGCTTACTACCGCGGAAGTTGGCGAAGGTTTAAAAGAGGCGTTGATCAATGGTATTTCAAAAGGCTCTGATCAGGTATCTCAACTTGATGGATATTTCAAAAACCCTGAAATTAAAATCCCTTTCCCTCCGGAAGTTCAAAAAGTAGAAAAGACTTTGCGCGACATTGGGCTGGGAAGTGAGGTTGATAAATTTGTGATGACCTTGAATCGTGGTGCTGAAGATGCAGCAAAAGAAGCGAAACCAATTTTCGTGAGTGCTATTAAGTCCATGACCATACAGGATGCATGGGCAATCCTGAAAGGAGAGGATAATGCTGCTACCGAGTATTTGAGAAAAACAACCTCGTCTCAATTGAAAGATGCGTTCAAGCCTGTAATTCAGAATTCATTGAATAAAGTGAACGCCACAAAATATTATGGCGAACTCGTAACACGCTACAATAAGATTCCGTTGGTGGAAAAAGTGAATCCAAATCTCGATGATTACGCAACGGATAAAGCAATCGAAGGATTATTTACCATGATTGCAAAAGAAGAGAAGAATATTCGTAAAGATCCAGTAGCACGTACAACGGAATTATTAAAGCGCGTTTTCGGTTATAAAAAATAAATCCCACACATGAGTCTTTTTAAAAAGCATCAACCCCTGATTGATAAAGCCATTGAAGCACTGCACAGTAGAGTTTTTTATGCTGCCTATCCAGAACATCCTGCTCCGGCCATTTATGGTGAAACCGCTGATGCAGATGGTCAGGCAAAATTTAAAGCCGCAATTGGAAATAAATTCAATGAACTAAAACAATCGAGCCCTGAAGGCTGGGCTGGGCAGGAAGAATCTCCCTATCTGCAAGAAGCATTGAATATTTCGTACCCAACATTTTCAGTCTCATCGCTGATTAAAAATGCGAAGGCAGCGCAACAATCATGGAGAAAAGTGAGCGCGGAAGATCGCGCTGGAATTTTAGCCGAATCGCTTGAGCGGGTAAAAGGAAGATTTTTTGAGATCGCGTATGCAACGATGCATACTACCGGACAAGGCTACATGATGGCGTTCCAGGCATCGGGCCCGCATGCAGCAGATCGCGCACTTGAAGCGATTGCTGCCGGTTACGAGGAACTTCAACGTTTCCCGGCAAAAGCAATGTGGGACAAACCCATGGGAAAATTTAACATTCAACTGAATAAAGAGTGGAGGGCAGTACCGAAAGGTATCTCGGTTGTGATTGGTTGTTCAACCTTCCCAACGTGGAATTCTGTAACAGGAATTTATGGAAGCTTGGTTACCGGAAACCCTGTAATTGTAAAACCTCACCCGGGTGCGATTCTTCCTATTGCGATCGTAGTGGCAGAAATTCAAAAAGTTTTAGCAGAAAATAATCTTGATCCAAATACCTGTCAGCTTGCTGTTGATACGCATGATAAAATGATCACAAAAGAATTGGCAGAACATGCGGATGTGAAGTTGATCGATTTCACGGGCAACTCTGCTTTCGGTAGTTACCTGGAAGCATTGCCAGGTAAAACTGTATTTACAGAAAAGACGGGCGTTAATTCTGTTATTCTTGATTCTGCAGCTGATGCTGATAAAGTTGCTGCGAACCTGGCTTTCTCGGTGAACTTGTATAGCGGACAAATGTGTACCGCCCCACAGAACTTTTACATCCCTGAAGGAGGAATTAAGACTCCTAATGGTGTTGTTAGCTTCGATGATTTTGCAAAAAAGTTTGTAGATAATATTAACGGACTCATCGACAACCCAAAAGCAGGCCCTTTTGTATTGGGTGCTGTTCAAAATAAAAAAACCAGCGAGCGCGTAATGGAAGCAGAAAAACTTCCTGGTAAGGTATGGTTGAAGTCACGC
>DASTYM010000083.1:0-21984 GCA_035764995.1 Cyclobacteriaceae bacterium
CCCACCGGAGATCGTTGAAAAAATGCTGGAGCGAAAATATGATCTGCATTTACTAACCTACATTGATATTCCCTGGGTTGATGATCCTCAACGTGAACATCCGGATAAGCGTGAACTTTTGTATGATCTTTACAAGAAGGAACTAATCGAGAATAACGTAAACTTTATTGAAATTAAGGGCTTGCACGATTTACGAAGAAAAACAGCCATTGATGCAGTTGAAAGCATTCTCAAAGTAAACTAGTCCCTACCACAATCGCGGTATATTTTGCAGGTAGCTGCCTTTTACAGCAAGGAATGTCTTAACTTTCTTTACACAACATTATACCATTATGACTAGTCGTAGATCGTTCTTCCAAAAATCAATCGGTATGGCTGGTGCTTTAACACTTGGCCCGCTTGTTCAAAAAGCAATGGCCGAAGATGTCTCTGATGCACTTTTATCATTGCGTAATTTATCGCCAGCAGAAGCTGCTCTTGACGAAGAACTTTGGGCACGGATGGCTCAAGCATATACTGTCTCGCCAACCATTTTGAATCTCAACAATGGTGGTGTGAGCCCTCAACCAAAAGTTGTACAGGATGCTGTTGATCGGTATTATCATTTAAGCAACGAGGCGCCTACATACTACATGTGGCAAATACTTGATAAAGGACGTGAGCAATTGCGCGCCAAACTTGCTGATTTAGCCGGCACATCGAAAGAAGAAGTTGCGATCAACCGAAATACAACTGAGGCATTGGCAACCGTAACGTGGGGGCTAACACTCGCAAAGGGTGATGAAATCATCATGACCAAACAGGATTATCCAAATATGATTCAGGCCTGGAAACAGAAAGAGTTGCGCGATGGAGTTAAAATCAAATGGCTCAATTTAACCCTGCCAATTGAAAACGATGACCAGATTGTAAACGAGTTCATTAACGCCACTACATCGAAAACAAAAATCTGGCACATCACACACATGGTCAACTGGACTGGTCAAATCTTTCCCGTGAAAAAATTATGTGAAGAGGCTCGTAAGCGAAATATCATTTCCATCGTTGATGGCGCACACACTTTCGCACACATGGATTTTAAAATCCCCGATTTCAATCCCGATTATTTTGGAAGCAGTCTGCACAAATGGTTATGCGCTCCCTTTGGCACAGGCATGTTGTATGTGAAAAAAGAAAACATTTCGGGATTGTGGCCTTTGTTTCCGAACGATAAACCACAAGCTGCCGATATTCGAAAATTTGAAACACTCGGAACCCGATCTTTCGCGCCTGAACAAGCCATTGGGCAGGCTGTTGATTTCCATAACGCCATTGGTTCGAAAAGAAAAGAAGAGCGATTGCGTTATCTAAAAAATTACTGGTGTGAGAAGGTGATTACTAATTCCAGAGTGAAATTAAACATCTCTCTCAAACCTGCTTACTCATGCGCACTTGGAAGCTTTTCGATTGAAGGAATGGATCCACTGGAAGTTGCAAACAAACTAATGAGCGAACATCAAATTCATACAGTTTCTATCAAGTGGGAAAACATCAGCGGGGTGCGTGTTACTCCACACGTGTATACCACCACAAAAGATTTAGACAGGTTTGTGGATGCTGTTCTGAAAATTGCTGCTTCATAGATGCATCTAACCATCGGTTAATACTCATCTCCACTCATCACTTTTTGGCAAAAGCTCTTGGTAAATGAGCTACTTTGCCTGTCTAAACTTAAACCTACTATGAAGATACATTCCCTCAGGGTAACGAAGACTGTGATTTACTTCACCGGCCTTTTTGTATTGACACTGTTCACGGTGCCAACAATGGCCCAGAAGAAAAAGGACAAGGACAAAGACAAGGCTCCCACACCCGCAGCCACGACCCCTCCTGCCGAAAAGAAAGATGGCGGAATTCAGCCTTACGATAAAGTGATAACCGGCAAAGCCAAAACCGATGATGGCTTATTCAAAGTTCATAAAGTTGACGACAAGTTTTACTATGAGATACCAGACTCATTGCTTGAGCGTGAAATGTTAATGGTAACACGCATTGCTAAGACTGCCGATGAGATTGGTTATGGCGGAGAAGAACTGAACGAACAAGTTTTGCGCTGGCAGATTAAAGACAAAAAAGTATTGCTTCGCGTTGTCTCTTACAATAACGTAGCCAGTGAAGAATTGCCGATCGCGCAGTCGGTGCGCAATTCAAACTTTGAGCCTATTATTCAATCATTCGATATCAAGGCGTACGGAAAAGATTCATCGGTGGTAATTGAAGTTACTCCGTTGTTTACCAAAGATGTTCCGGCATTTGGTTTGGCCGATGCAACGCGAAAACAATATAAAGTTTCATCCCTGGACGAAAGTCGGTCATACATTGAATCTATCAGAAGCTTCCCAATCAATATCGAAGCGCGCAATGTTATCACGTACAAGGCAACTGAGCCTCCATCGAATTCTCAAACCGGTTCAATTTCACTGGAGATGAACAACTCAATGGTTTTGCTACCTAAGAAACCAATGATGCCACGCTTGCTTGACAGACGCGTGGGTTTTTTCAGCATATCACAAACAGATTATGGTTTGGATGAACAAAAAGCCAAACGCAGAACCTACATCGCTCGATGGAAACTTGAACCAAAAGATCCTGCTGCGTATTCTCGTGGAGAACTGGTAGAGCCTAAAAAGCAAATTGTTTACTACATCGATCCTGCAACTCCTGAAAAGTGGATACCTTATTTGATAGCAGGTGTAAACGACTGGAATGTAGCCTTCGAAGCTGCCGGTTTTAAAAATGCTATCGTTGCGAAAAGAGCTCCAACCAAAGCAGAAGATCCTGATTGGAGTACAGATGATGCTCGTTACTCGGTAATCCGTTATTTCTCATCCGATATTCAAAACGCTTATGGTCCACACGTATCGGATCCACGTTCAGGTGAAATTCTTGAAAGCCATATTGGTTGGTACCACAACGTAATGAACCTGGTGCGCAACTGGTATTTCGTTCAGACTGCTGCCATTAACCCGGAAGCACGCAGTGTGAAATTCAAAGATGAGATCATGGGTCAATTGATCCGGTTTGTTTCTTCACACGAAGTTGGTCACACACTTGGATTACCTCACAATATGGAAGCAAGTCAGGCTTACCCTGTTGACTCGTTGCGTTCTGCATCATTTACAAAACGGATGGGCACTGCTCCTTCGATTATGGATTACGCACGTTTTAATTACGTTGCGCAGCCCGGTGATGAAGGTGTATCACTTTATCCTGCCATCGGTATCTATGATAAATATGCTATCGATTGGGGATATCGCTGGATTCCGAATGCAAAAACTCCTGACGATGAGAAAGCCCTTTTAAATCAATGGATCATTTCTAAAAACGGAAACCCGCTTTACAATTTCGGTAACCCAAGTCAGATTGATCCGCGTGCTCAAACAGAAGACCTTGGAAATAACGCCATGAAGGCAAGCAGCTACGGTGTTGCAAACTTAAAGCGCATCGTTCCTAACCTTGTTAAATGGACAGGCGAAAACGGAAAAGACTTTGAAGATCTGAACGAATTATTTGGACAGGTAATCGGTCAGTGGAATCGTTATAACGGTCACGTTCGCACCAACATTGGGGGTGTTTATGAAGACATTAAATCCTTTGAACAACCGGGAATGGTGTACACAATCGTTCCAAAGGCTACTCAAAAAGAGGCAATGGCCTACCTTCAAAAAGAAACATTTAGCACACCAACATGGATGTTGGATCAAACAATTTTGAAGCGAATCGAACATGCCGGAATGGTCGAGCGCATTCGTGGTGCTCAGGCAGGAACGTTAAATGCACTCCTGGAGCCCGGCCGTATTCAACGTTTAATTGAAGCTGAAGCTGCAATGGGTAATCAGGCGTACACTCCAATTGAAATGTTCTCAGATGTGAGAAACGGTTTGTGGTCTGAACTCGCAAGCGGTAAAACGATTGACACGTACCGTAGAAATTTACAACGTGCTCACATTGAGCGCCTGGAGTATTTGATGAAAGAAGAACCAGCACCTGCACCACCACAGCTTTCAGCACAGGCCCGCGCTAACTTTACACCGGTAGACGTGAGTCAGTCTGACATTCGTCCGATCGCACGTGCTGAACTTAAAACATTGAGAACTCAAATCGCGAACGCAATTGCCAGAACTTCAGACACGATGTCGAAGTACCATTTGGAAGATTGCGTACAGCGCATCAACAACATTCTTGACCCGAAATAATCTAATTGTAAGTCTGAGCGGAGTCGAAGACTGATCAACTAAAAGGGGCCCAACGCCCCTTTTTTATTTTATCCGACAACCGGCATTCGTTTAAATGGTTTTGATTCATCGAAAAGCTTTCGATAGGTTGCATGCTTTTTAACAACCTCTGTCTGCACTTGTTCAGACACGCGCATCATTTTCGGATTGAAATCACCAATCCATCCAAATTCATAATCTTCGTAGCGCAAATATTCTTCCTGAACCAATTTCCTGAATCCCATAATCATTCCGCCATCCACACCTTTTCCGTGATGCTCAGGAACGATTCCAAATAAAATACCGAATGCCTTCTTGTTCGTCTTGCGCCATTGATGCCACAAAAATTTCAGTTTGCCCAGCCAATTAAGTTTTCCATTCAGGTGTTTGAAAATCTGATTCAACTCGGGGATGGAAATGAAAAAAGAGATCGGTTCACCTTTGTAGTACCCAAACCAAACGAGGTGTCTGTCCATCACCGGCTTCATTTGCTTAACCATGTTCCGAGCTTGCGCTTGCGAGAGCTCTGCAATTTCCCCTCGCTTGGCCCATGCGCGATTATAAACTATGCGTATGTCGTCTGCCAGTTTGTTGTAATCATTTCCCTGAAAGAAATTAAACGAATAATTGGGATCATCTCCCACCAGGTTCGATTTATCCCAAAGCTTATCCGAAAGCGGGCCCATCAATTTTCTTCCGTATGTAAGCTGGTAGAAATAAACTTTAAAACCGTACGCTTCAAAAAAGTTGATATAGTAGGGAAAATTGTAATTACACTGATAGTTCGGCTCGCGATCAAACCCGTCAACAAGTAAGCCCCACCAACGATCACGAGGCCCAAAATTGATCGGGCCATCCATAGCTTCCATTCCTTTTCCCTTCAGCCAATTTTTGCACAAGTCGAAAAGTGCAAAGGCTGCCTGTTGGTCATTGATGCAATCAAAAAAACCCATTCCGCCTGTCGGCTGATCGTTACCCTTGTTAACGGTTTTCTGGTCAATGAATGCCGCAACACGGCCAATGGTTTCTCCAGAATCATTTTGCAGGATCCAGCGGATACATTCACCGTGTGAAAAGAACTTATTTTTCTTAGGATCAAATACAGACTCCACGTCTGATTCGAGGGGCATGATCCAGTGAGGTTCCTGCTTAAAAAGTTTCTGCGGGAACCCAACAAACTCGCGAATGTGCTCGGGGGTATTAACTTCTAATGCCTTCATTGCTTTTGAACTGCAAAGGCAACAAGGTTTTCTGTTGTTCTCTCTGCAGAACGATTCGGCAATATAATAGTAAATGTGGTACCAACTCCGATCTCGCTGTGGACGGAAATGGTCCCTCCCAGCTTTTCAACGGCATTTTTAACGATATACAAACCTATACCTGACCCGTCAGATTGAACAGTGGCCCGGTAGAACATCTCGAAAATCTTGGTCAGGTTCTCCTTTTCGATACCAATACCATTATCGGCAAAAATGATTTCGGTTTGCGTTTCTCCGCAGTTGATTTCAATTCGTATTTCCGGTGCTGGGCCTGTTATTTGACGGTACTTGATTGCGTTCGACACGAGGTTTCTGAAAATCTCGGAAATTCTCCACGGGTCACTATAAAAATCATTCTCATCAACGCGTCTATAAATCATCATGTCGGCAGCACCTTCCAGGTAGCTCAAATCTGTAAAGGTTCTGGATATAATTGTATTGAAATCAACACGCATGATGCTCACATCCATTTTCAGATTTTTGGAATGGCTGAGAACATCACCGATAAAATGATCAAGGTCTTCCACTTTACTTCCGATGATGTTGATATAATCCATCGGATTATCATCGTTTCCGGGCAGGCGGGCCAGGTTCACCAGTCCAAGGATGGAAGAGAGTGGAGCACGCAAGTCATGTGAAACTTTGTAAACAAAATTATCGAGCTCAATATTTCTTACCTTCAGTTCTTCTTCTACTTTTTTCCGCTCGGTGATATCTACATACACACCGTAAATACCAATAGTTCGGTGGTTCAATTCAACCGGAACACCATATAAAAGAACATCAACGATGTGGCCAGCCTTGTGTCTTCTTCGCGTAACAACGCTGATAATTTTATTTGCTGTGATCAAATTATTGAGATCAATGCCTTCGTTTTTCAAATCCTCCGGAACAATGAAATCGTTCAGGTTCATTCCGCGCAACGCACCAAGATCGTACCCAAACATCTCACGGAAACCTTCATTCACAAGCTCTACTTTGCCATGTTCATCAAGCAGCACAAGACCCATAGGTGCACTGTTGAATAATTGTGTGAACATTGTCTCATTTCGCTTACTCACAGCCTCCGCTTCCTGTTCTCTGCGCTTGCGTTCGGTGATGTCGAGAATTATTCCTTTTCGAAAGACTCCGTTATCTCTCTTTTCAAAATTTGAACGCGCTTCTATCCAACGAATTTCATTACGAACCGAAACACGACCTTCCCAATTCCATAGCGATTGACGCTTATAATTTTCTTTTGACGAGCGTTCAAAACTTTCGCGGTCCTCCTCAATAATTGCGTTATCGAGTAATGATGCATTCTTCAAAATGTCCTTGGCAGATAAGCCGAGAATCTCCTGACAATTTTCACTGATAAACGTAAAGGTTTTGCTGCCATCTGGACGAATTGTTAGTTCGTAGATTACCCCCGGTAGTTGCTGTAAAAAATCGGACATGCTTATTGGGGACTCGTTAGTGGGGATAAGACTCCGTTTAGATTTCAGGTTTAATTAAAACGGCACAAGATAATTTGTAAAGGGCTCTCTACATAACCCGCATAAGGTTTTTATAGAATTTTATGCTGCTTCACACCGGTTTTTCAGGCATTTTCCATTGTCAACGGCAGAAACGCATTCAGATTGTTTTGCCAGCCTTGTAAGAAAAACTCCAGAAATGCAGAATTTCCTATCTATCGTACCCAAAAAGAGGTATTTATGAAGCCTTTAAAGCGAACTTGCTCTGCAGCTTTTGTCCATCCTTGAGCCAATAGGGAATCGTTCCAGGCAGGCAAGTGTGACCCATCAATTCCTGTTACAATCCTAAAAAAGATATACATAACCTTCAGCATCACACGATGCCACCAGGTATTTTCTACAAAATCAGTCACAAGCCAAATCGATGAGGGCCTGGTGTGCCTATGTATTTGTTGTACGATTAGTCTCAGGCTTCTATCTGAAAACAGGTCGAGGTAAAAATTAGTAATGATCACATCAAATGTTGAACCTATCGGAATATCTTCCACCGATCCCTGGAGAAACTGAATTTCATCTTGCGTCTTTCTCAGCGAGGATCTTTTTATCATTTCTTCTGAAACATCGACATAGAGAATCTTACACGATCTATTTTGCTCAGATATTTTCTCCAACAGCCAACCCGTTCCTCCACCCAGGATTAAAATGTTAGCTCCTACAGGAATACGATTCAGAAAACCTGTTTGCGATTCGGTAATAGCTTTTCCGAAAACGAGTCGTGCCATCCAATCATAGGCAGGTGCTAAAAAATCGAAACCGGAACTCGTTTTCACTGAAACACGTAAATAATAGGAAGCAGAAAAACAGCATCACCAATTATTCGGAACCGATCATGCGGTTGAAAGTAATTGGGTCGAATAAGCATCAATGCTAAAATTCCATTCATCAACATCAGAATGCCAACGCTGCCGATCATTGTAGGAATGTAGAAAATCGTTCCAACCAGCAAAACCACATTTAATAAAAACACGGCTCCAACAAATCCTTTTGAACCCCTTTCCCCTACCAGCGTAACGAATGATTCGCGCTTGTCTTCTCTATCATTGAAACGATCGAACCACGAAAACAAAAGCAAATTCAGAAGTGCTGTTAATACGAACTCACAAATAATCAAGGCCATTGAAAAGTCAATTTGTTTCTCAGCAACCGCAACAGACGGCAAAAGAACGCCACACGAAAAAACAACAGCCACAGTAATTTCCTTCAGGTATTTGAGGAATCGTTGAACAAAAAAATAGACAACCATTATGGCTGACAAGACGAGCCCCCATTTGAAGACGGCCTGCCTAATGAAAAAGACCAAGGCAAAATCAGCTACAACTGCCAGAATCAAAAGAACAGCTAAAACTGAAAAATGCTGTTGATGAAATCGATGTCGTTCAGTTGAGGCGATCCCCTCTGTACGTTTTGCATCGAGTAAATGGTCGGCAGTATAAATTATCCAAACCGTAAGCCCCAACACAATGAACGCTTGTGGTTTCAGGGTCACCTCAAACAAGTTAGCAAACCAGGCAGCACAACAAACTGAACCCAGTGCCACATCAATACTGAGAATATTTAACAGCCGGTAAACCCTGATCAGTCGATTCATTCTCTATGAAAACAAAAATCCCGCACGTGCGGGATTAAAGTTATTACTTGTTAGGATATTTAAGCAGACTTAAGTGCTTCTGCTCCCCCAACAATTTCAAGAATTTCCTTCGTAATCGCAGCCTGACGCGAGCGGTTGTAAGTCAAGCGAAGCTCTTTCAAGAGTTCGCCTGCGTTATCAGTTGCTTTATCCATAGCTGTCATACGAGCACCATTCTCAGCTGCGTTAGAGTCTAAAACAGCTTTGAACAATTGCACTTTTAATGACTTTGGAATCAAACCTGTAACAATTTCTTCACGGTCAGGCTGATAAATGTAGTCGATCTCCGTTGACTTTGCTTCTGCTTTTGGAGGAAGCACTGGAAGGAATTGCTCGGTTCGCAGTATCTGTGTTGCTACGTTTTTGAATTCGTTATACACGATTTCAATCTTGTCGTACTGTCCTGATTGAAATGCCTGCATCATAAATTCAGATGCTTTTGAAACATTTTCAAATGAAATGGAAGAAAGCACGGTTGAGAAATCTCCAACAATGTTTGTTTTTCTTTTCGTGAAAAACTCGAAAGCCTTTTTGCCAATCGGAAGAACGGTAACGTTGCCTTTCTTGGCTTGACTTTCGTATTTATCGCTAATGAGTTTTAATACGCCTTTGAAAACACTGCTATTGAAAGAGCCGCAAAGTCCGCGATCAGAGCTAATAGCAACGATCAAAATACTTTTCTCTTCTCTCACTTTCGAATACCAGTTGTCACCAGCATCTCCCGTTTGAGCAGAAGAAAGATTCTGAAGGGTAGCAGATAATTTCTGCGCGAAAGGACGCATTTGCTGAATCCTGTCTTGTGATCTTCTCAACTTGGCAGCCGCCACCATTTTCATGGCTTTGGTGATCTGCTGAGTAGAAACCACCGATCCTATTCTATTCTTTACTTCCTTTAAACTTGGCATTCTCTTTTAATTATCAATGATCAATGTTCAATTAGCCAATTTCAATCGATCATCGGCTAATTGATAATCGGCTAATTAATATCTGCTTGCTAAATCAGTTGCGACCTTTTTAATGGTGGCTACATCTGAATCATCAAACTTGCCTGCGCGTAAATTGTCAAGTACGTTACGCTGCGTTCCGTTCATCAATTCAGTAAACTCTTTTTCGAACTCACGTACTTTGTTTACAGGAACTCTATCCATGAAACCACGAGTTGATGCAGTGATAATCGCAACCTGATCTTCAACAGTAACAGGAGCATACTGATCTTGCTTCAGAATCTCCTGGTTTCTTCTTCCACGCTCGATCGTAAGTTTTGTGGCCGCATCAAGATCAGAACCGAATTTCGCAAACGCTTCAAGTTCGCGGAACTGAGCCTGATCAAGCTTTAATGTACCCGCAACTTTCTTCATCGATTTGATCTGAGCAGAACCACCCACACGTGATACCGAAATACCTACGTTAATCGCAGGACGAATACCAGAGTTGAACAGGTTTGTCTCGAGGAATATCTGACCATCCGTAATTGAAATTACGTTGGTTGGAATATAAGCAGATACGTCACCCGCTTGTGTTTCAATAATTGGAAGCGCTGTTAATGAACCACCACCTTTTACCAAATGCTTGATAGAAGAAGGAAGATCGTTCATGTTCTTCGCGATTGAATCGTTGTTGATGATTTTCGCAGCACGCTCCAATAAACGAGAGTGCAGGTAGAACACGTCACCAGGATAAGCTTCACGGCCTGGAGGTCTTCTCAATAACAATGACACTTCACGGTATGCAACCGCCTGCTTCGACAAGTCATCATAGATAACAAGTGCCGGACGACCGGTATCACGGAAGAATTCTCCGATAGCTGCACCCGTAAACGGAGCGAAGAATTGCATTGGAGCCGGATCAGCAGCTGCTGCCAACACGATTGTAGTGTAAGCAAGTGCACCAGCTTTTTCAAGTTCAGCTGCCACCGTAGCAACTGTAGAAGCCTTCTGACCTACGGCAACGTAGATACAGTAAACCGGCTGACCTTTATCGTAAAATTCTTTTTGGTTAATGATTGTATCGATCGCAACGGCAGTCTTACCAGTTTGACGGTCACCGATGATCAACTCACGCTGACCACGACCGATCGGAATCATTGAGTCGATCGCCTTGATACCAGTTTGAAGTGGCTCGTTTACAGGTTGGCGGAAAATTACACCAGGAGCTTTTCTCTCCAATGGCATTTCGTAAAGATCACCTTTGATAGGTCCTTTACCGTCAACAGGCTCCCCCAGTGTATCAACCACACGGCCCAACATTCCGTCACCAACTTTGATTGATGCGATCTGGCGTGTGCGTTTCACTGTATCGCCTTCGCGGATACCTTTTGATTCACCCAACAATACGGCACCTACGTTATCTTCTTCGAGGTTCAACACCAGAGCTTTCAAACCGTTTTCAAACACAAGCAATTCTCCTGACTGTGCCTGGGTAAGTCCGTAGATACGAGCTACACCGTCACCAACTGTAAGAACGGTTCCTACTTCCTCTAATTCCGCATCAGTACGGCTTTGTGAAAGTTGCTCACGCAATATTGCTGATACTTCTTCTGGTTTAATTTCTGCCATAATATCTTATTCGTAATGAGTTAAAATTCTTTTATGTAAGGGTTCTGACTGAACTTCACTTTCAGTGCTTTCAGTTTGTTTTTGATTGATGCATCAACCTGGCGATCTCCCACATTCAACACAAATCCTCCGATCATTTCAGGATCAACTTTCTCGATGATTTCTACCTGCTTCTTGTCGCTTAGTTTCTTAACGATTTGTTCGATCTCAGCTCTCAATGCCTTATCGATAGGGGTTGCAGTTGTAACAGAAGCGGCACCAATGTTATGGTAATCGTTATAGGCAACGTGAAATTCCTTTGCGATTTCAGGCAAAAGGGGCTCACGGTTTTTGCGTGTGATAATATCAAAAATAGAGAGCGTAAGTGCATGCACTTTTCCCTTGAACATCTTCTCTAAGATGTCTCTCTTTTTATCGTGTTTGATGATGGGGTTACGAAGCATCAGTGTAAAGGCACGATTCTCTTCACAAATCCGTGAGAACAGGATCATGTCCTTGTGCACTTTCTCCAATGCATCCTTTTCAACTGCTAATCCCAGCAGTGATTTTACATAACGCGATGCTACCCGTGAATCGGCCATGTGTTAGTTCAGTTTTAAATCTTTGATGTAACCTTCAATAAGGCCTTTTTGCTCTTTGTCTGATGAGAGATTTTTCTTCATCAACTTTTCAGCAACTTCCAATGAGAACATCGCTACTTGTGTTTTTACATCACGCAACGCAGCCTCCTTTTCTACATTGATTGCAGCACGAGCATCGTTGATAATTTTGTCGGCAGCTTTCTTCGCATCTGATTGTGCTTCGTCTTTCAATCGATTGGCAACTTCGCGAGCTTCTTTCAACATCTTGTCGCGTTCTTCGCGAGCTTCTTTCAAAAGTTTCTCGTTGTCAGAAGTAAGTTTCGCCATTTCAGCGCGAGCCTTATCAGCTGTATCGAGTGCATTTTGAATTGACTCCTCTCTTTCCTTCAGGGAACCCAAAATAGGTTTCCAAGCAAACTTGGAAAGAAGGATGACCAGCAAGATGAAGATAATCGCTTGCCAAATAATAAGACCGGAGCCGGGTGTTAGTAAATCCATATCTTAATTCAGATAATTTTTCAGTTGTTAGATTTTTAAAAAGAGCTTCCCGCCAATTGCGGAAAGCTCTTTTTAGTTTTTTCTGGACTTATTTAGTTGCCACTAAAAGGCAAATAACAAGTGCAAACAAGGCCGCAACCTCAACAAGGGCCGCGATCACAAGCATAGCACCCTGAATTTTACCAGAAGCTTCTGGCTGACGAGCCATACCCTCCATTGCAGAGCCACCGATTTTACCGATACCGATTCCTGCGCCAATTACAGCAAGACCTGCACCGATACCAGCGCCCATGATTGCAAAACTCATGTCCTGTAACAATAATGCTAACATAGTGTTATGTATTTAAGTTAAAACGCCCCCGACAAATGCCGGGGGATATCTTTATTTGATTAATGATGTTCGTGATCTGCTGTTGCCATGCCAATATACAACGATGTGAACAGCGTGAATACATAAGCCTGGATGGCAGCTACCAACAACTCAATCAGATTTATAAACAATACCATTATCGAAGCCGCAGCTCCTACAACAATACTATGGAAAATGAACGCAAGGCAAATCAAACTTAATAATACAATGTGACCCGCAGTGATCGCAACAAACAAACGAATCGTCAGGGAGAATGGCTTTGTGAAAAGCCCGATCAATTCAACAGGCAGCATAACAGGTCTCAACCACCAGGGCACTCCGGGTGTCCAGAAAATGTGGCCCCAATACGCTTTATTCCCGCTAATGTTCGTAAGAATAAATGTGAACACAGCGAGTGTCAACGTAACTGCAATGTTTCCGGTCATGTTTGATGCACCAGGAAGCAATCCTAAAAGATTTCCGAACAGTACGAAGAAGAAAAGTGTCAGTAAGTATGGTAAATACTTTTCGTAATGATGACCAATGTTCGGCTTTACAATTTCATCGCGAACAAAAACCACAATTGGTTCGAAGAATGCCTGTACTCCCTTTGGTGCTTTTCCTTTATTCTTTTTGAATCCGCGGGCAACAGCTGTGAACACGATTAACAACAGTGCAGCATTAATGAACAACATCGCCACGTTTTTGGTGATTGAAATATCGAGAACAGAAGCGCCATTCAGTGTGATGTGATTGTGCTCAAGTTTATAGCCGTTGTATTCTACCAGGTTGTGGTGCTCATCGTAAAAGTTGTGAGAAGAGAAAACTTCCAAACCGCGCTCCGAAGAATGAACAATTATCGGCAGGTAAAGAGTACCATAATGACCATCCCAAAAATGCCAGATGTGGTCGTCAACCACGTGGTGAAGAATCACCTCGCTGGCGTTAAACTCAGGCGTGCCGCCTTCATTATCAGAGGCTAAAACCGAGCCCGAAAATCCGCACAAAAACAGCAGAACAGCAAGGGCAGTAAAACGGCTGATTTTATAGGAGAAAACGCTCATTTGGGCTATTTAAAGGGGGTGAAAAATCCGACCGCAAAGGTATCAATTTACCTTTCACAAAGAAATATTTTGATCTTTTTTCCCGATCCCTATAGCTATCGGGATCACTGATTTACGTGACGGTAGAGGAACCCAATTTCGATAGCAGTAAAAATGAAATAAACCACCATAAAAACGGCTACGTCAGCAACAACATTTTCAGTTTTGGAGGTGACCATAATGAACAAGTATGCACCGTAGGCAATTAGCTTAACTACCATCGTTGCCAAATAAAATTGAACAAAAAAATCAGGACGCTGCTGTTTTGTTCTTAACAGAAATCGATACAGCCCGGCCGTGCCGATGAAAAGAAAAACGAGTGTTCGATAAAAATATTCAGGTCTGGTTTCTAACCCCCATTGGCCAACAGCCAGGATGAGCAGTGCAGCAATGATTAACGTGAGTAGAAATTTTATCAAACTATTCTTGTTTTAGGGATTTGTAAACTTTGTACATCACACCGCTGAAGCCCAAAAAACCAAAGAGCAACATAAAGGCTGGAAATTGCAACGAAAGTTTCTGATCGAGTTTATATCCCAGCCACCCCAAAATTGCCATCGACCCTAATAATTGAAAAGCCAGTCCGCTGTATTTCATGTACGCGTTGACTGGCTTTTTATTATTTGATTTGTCTTGCTGTGCGCTCATTCGTCAAAGTCATCCGCACATCTCCGAAGAGCTAATTAGCTTTTGCTTCTTCAGGTCTTGCGAATGCGCGGGAAGCTAGGCCTCCGTTATTTGCATCTCCGATTTTAATTTCTTTTACAGCAGCACCCATTTTACAGGTCCCATTGAATACGGCTCCGGGTTCAACAACCAGTTTACCGGTTACAATATCGCCATTGATCACAGCGGTCGCCTTCAGCACCAGCAATTCTGAAACCTCCAGCTTGCCTCTTACTTCGCCTTCGATATCGGCATTTTGTGCAATGATATTACCCTGTACATGAGAAGAGTTGCCAAGTGCAACTTTCGACTTCGACTTCACATTACCTACAACTTTTCCTTCGACACGGATGTTTCCGTAGGTTTCAATGTTTCCTTCCAGGAAAGTTCCTTTACCGATTGTATTGCTCGAGTTGCTGATTTCGTCTGCTACTCGCTTTTGTTCTTTTGAAGTAAGCATGTCTTTTTTACTTTTTAAAAGGTTACAAATTCTTCAGGATTAAGAGGATTTCCATTGTACCACAATTCAAAATGAAGGTGTGGTCCGTCTGTCATCTCTCCGCTATTGCCAACGATAGAAATAATCTCTCCCGCGTTGACAAAAGTACCAACTTTTTTCAAGAGTTCCGCATTGTGCTTGTATACGGAAATCAGGTTCCCGCGATGCTGCACCATAATTACATAACCGGAATCCTGTGTCCATGAAGCAAATAAAATTGTTCCATCTGCTACATTTTTTACCGCCTCATTTGTCTTCGCTACGATATCAACTCCGTAGTGTCCTTTCTTCACATCAAAATGATCAGAGATAAAACCTGTGATCGGTGAGAAGAAAAATGTTTCCTGCAGCTCACGATATTTACCACTCGTGAGGGTGATGAGCGATAGATCAGATTTTTCAAACTCTTTTCTGAATTGGGAGTCCGCTGGAGCCAACTTCACCTCCGCAGTTGTTTTTACAAGCGGCTTGTTTCCCTGCATGATCTGAGCCGGGTCCTTAAAGTTGCTGGTATCTCCGCTTAATACACGCTGGAAATTTAAAATGAACTGATCTTTACGATCTACTTCCACACTTAACGAATCAAATTGTTCTTTAAGCTCCACCAACTGCTTGTTCATTTCAATCTGCGCGTGACGCGGATCAAACCACTTGGCCAATAATGTTCTGGACAGGAAGAGGCTCGTAACGAAAAGGATCGAGAAAATGATAACAGAAAAAAGAATTACCTTGGAATAGGTAAAGCCCAGGCTTGTTTTCTCAGCAAAGTTTTCTTCATTGCGAATGATGAGCTGGTACCGGCTGGTGAGCCAATTGGATAATGTTTTTTTCGGCTTCAAAATTCCCGTTTTTTGAGGGCAAAATTAGATATTCTGTGCGATTATAATATGGAATACACGATTTTTACGTTGTGTTATCGATAATTCAGGTGCCCTTGAAAAGACCCTTTTTATATATTTTCTCGCTGATTTTGCTGGTGCCCGCATGCTCCCCGCAATCCACCAGCGTAACCAGTAAGGCATTTCATAACACAACGGCACATTATAATGGATATTTCTATGCCCGCGAAGAAATTACGGCCATCGAAAAGACCATTCTGACAAGCGAGGATGACTACAATAACATCCTGCCCTTGTACCCAACGCTCGATTCTGTCAAAGCAAAAGGTTATGACAAAGGAATTCAGGAGGCAATTAAAATGGCATCGTTGTCTATTCAACGACACCCCAATAGCAAATGGGTTGACGACTGTTACATCCTGGTTGGCAAGGCAAGATTATACAGCCTTGATTGGGGGAATGCAATACAAACTTTCAAATACGTAAATACAAAAAGTAAAAACATAGACAAGCGCCACGAAGCCATCATACACCTGGGTCGTACGTTTACCGAACACGGGGAATACAATAATGCTGAAGCAGCTTTCGACTTTTTGAAAAAAGAAAAGCTCAGCAAGGTTAATCGCAAGCTATTTCATCTTGAGCAAGCGCACTACTATCAGATTCGGGACGACTACGACAACATGGTGCGCAATCTCACGCAGGCTGTTCCGCTTCTTACACGCAAAGACAGACCCGGCAGGGTTTATTTTATCATTGGTCAGGTGTATCAACAACTTGGCTTCGAGTCTGAGGCTTTCAATTTTTACAGAGAATGTATCTCAACTAACCCGGAGTATGAAGTTGACTTTTATGCACGCTTGTATATGGCTCAGGTAGCAGAGATTTCCAGAAGCCGCAACATTGCCAGTGCACGAAAATCTTTTAAGAAATTGTTGAAGGACTCGAAGAATAAGGATTTCCGTGATAAGATCTATTATGAAATGGGTGTGTTTGAACGTAAACAAAAAAATCTTGACGAGGCCATTACAAATTACAATCTCTCGATACGCGAAGGAACCAATAAAATAATTGATGGCCAGGCTTACTGGAAGTTGGGGGAAATCTATTACGATACTTTAAAAAATTTCCAGCTCTCACAAGCTTATTACGACAGTGCTGTTTCTGCACTGCCGACAACTTTTGAAAATTATGAAGCCATACAGGCGCGACAAAAAGTACTCAATGAGTTTGTGGAAAATCTCAATACTATTTCATGGCAGGATAGTTTGCTGGTTATGGCTAAGATGGACACTGCCACATTGCGAAAACATATTGCTTCTGTACTGGATAGTCAGAAAAAACCAGAAGTAAAAACGAAAAGGAAAAAACGGAATCGGGTAGAGATCAATACGGTTAATTCATCTATCGCCACAGAGTCTAATCTTGAAGCTTCGAACTGGTATTTCGGTAATCCTTCTTCTGTAGCCCTTGGTCAGTCTGAGTTCACCCGAATTTGGGGCGCCCGGCCATTAGAAGATAATTGGCGAAGATCTACACGAACAACTACCATTACGAAAGTAGATACGAATCAATCTTCCAATCAAAATGAAAAAGGCACTACCGATCAGCCGCAGGCACCGGCCAGAAGTCCGCTGGAAGAAGCTTACGATCGCATCAGCAAAGAACTGCCACATACCGAGGAGCAGGTGGCAGCTGCCAACAAGAAAATTGAAGATGCTTATTTTCGGTTAGGTGATATCTACTACTTTGACTTGAAAGAAAAAGAAAATGCTGTGGCATCATATGATGCATTGCTGACGCGTTATCCAAAAACCGAATACTATCCTGAATCGTTGTATAAACTCTATTTAATTTTCAAAGATTCGGATCCCGCGAAGGCTAACCTATACGCTGCTCAACTCAAAGAAAAGTTTCCTGAATCAACGTTTGCTAAAATCCTGATCAACCCTAATTACCTGCAGGAGTCAGGATTGGCTGTTGAAAAACAGAAATTTCAGTATCAGAAGGCATACGATCTTTACCAGTCAGGCGACTATACCAGGGCAACTCAATTAATTAATGAGACGATTGCATTGGAGAAATCCACCTTTATTCCAAACCTGGAACTGTTGAAAGTGCTTATCGTTGGCAAAACTGAAAACATCAGTCAGTATCAATTCGCCTTAGACAAATTCATCAAAGATTATCCTGAAAGTGAATTGATTGCCTATGCGCAAACTCTACTGCAAAGCTCCCGTGATTTTCAACTGAAGAGAGAGAAGGAAAAGGGCATCCAATACATTGCCTCGTTTGATGAGCCCCACTATTTCGTTTTGGTCTCGGACCGAGAGAGTGACATAGCCGATGTTGCCACCAAAACATTAGAAGGTTTTAACAGTTCTAACTTTAAAGATTCAAATCTGAAAGTGAGCTCGCTCATTCTTAATGATTCTTACACCCTCACATTAGTATCTGATTTACCCAATCAGAGTTCAGCGCTTGAATACTATAAATCATTCATCGAAAAGCGCTCAACATTGACCGGACTTAAAGACTATAAATTCAGTAACTTTGTAATTACCAAAGACAATTTCGATATCTTTTACCGAACAAAAGGACTTGATGAGTACCTCCAATTCTTTGAAAAAAACTATAAGCCCGAAAATCCGTGAATTCTTAAAGATTGAGCGTCCATGGTTTAAGACTATTTTAAAAACTATCTGGATCCTTTTCTTTTGTTTCATTATCGGATTTCCATTCTATATCTATAGCGTCAGCATCGATTTGTTTGGCTTGTATGGCGGAATGCCCAGCCTGAAGTCAATCGAGAATCCCGAGAATGACCTTTCCTCAGAACTGATTTCTGCCGATGGCGTTTCGCTGGGAAGATACTTTCGTTACAACAGAAGTCAGGTCACATTTGATCAGTTGTCCCCTGATTTTGTCAATACACTTATTCTTTCGGAAGATCATCGCTTTTACGATCACTCAGGGATGGACTTTGTTGCCACGCTTCGTGTAGTTTGGGGTATCATCAGGCTAAGTCCGGAAGGCGGAGGAAGTACTATTACCCAGCAGCTTGCCAAAAATCTTTATACAATTAACCCGGAGATGGATGGGCACATTGCAAAATTAGGCAAGTACCCAAAACGCATTGTTCAAAAAACAAAAGAATGGATCATCTCCTATCATCTGGAAAAAAATTTCACGAAGAAGGAAATCATTGCGATGTACCTCAACACCTTTGGATTTGGAAGTAATGCATACGGTATTAAGGTGGCTACGGAAACATACTTTGAAACTACACCTGATAGTTTGGATATTCTTCAGTCGGCCGTGCTGGTAGGAATGTTGCAAAACCCCTCTTTATTTGATCCAAAACGATTCCCGGAAAAATCTTTCAAGAAGAGAAACGAAGTTCTTTATAAGCTTTATAAGGCTAAATATATCCCAACACAAGAAGAGTACGATTCTCTCAAACAGATTCCTATCTCACTAAATTTTAAAGTACAAAATCAAAACGTTGGTCTTGCAACATACTTTCGCAGAGTGTTGGAGCCCGAGTTGATGGCTTGGTGCGAAGAACGTGGAATTGATCTGTGGGAATCAGGATTGAAAATCTATACCACCATTGACAGCCGCATGCAGCGGTATGCAGAAGAAGCTGTTGTTGAGCACATGGCGCTGCTCCAGAAAGATTTCAATATTCACTGGCAGGGGCGAAATCCATGGTTGGATGACGACTGGAAGGAAATCAAGGGTTTTTTGCAATCGCGCATTAAACAAACTGATACCTACAAAAATCTTGTAGCCAGATATGGAGCTGACTCTGACTCGGTTAAAATCATGTTGAACTTGAAAAAACCAATGCGTGTATTTTCATGGAAAGGAGAACGCGACACACTTTTCAGTTCAATGGACTCACTAAACTATTACAAACACTTTTTGAACACAGGTATGATGTCAATGGATCCACATACTGGTGCCATTAAAGCTTGGGTAGGTGGTATCAACCACAAATATTTTAAGTACGATCATGTTCGCCAGGGAAAACGCCAACCGGGTTCAACTTTCAAACCATTTGTTTACGGAACAGCACTCGAAGCAGGTTTCAATCCATGCGCGAAGCTGCCTGACATCGCTCCTAGTTTCAAATTACCTACTGGCAACTGGACTCCTAAAAATTCTGATGGAGGGTACGGTAAAGGCGAAATGTTTACTCTGCGCCAGGCCATGGCGCTATCCATCAATTCGATTACAGCTCAAATGATGAAGAGCGTAGGCCCTGAAAACGTTGTGAAATTTGCAGAGCGTATTGGAATAACCAGTAAACTCGATGCCGTTCCTGCGTTGTGCCTTGGTGTTAGCGATGTTTCTTTATATGAATTGGTGGGTGCATACTGCACTTTTGTAAACGAAGGCATCTATACGGAACCTTATTATATTACACGAATTGAAGATAAAAATGGTAACGTCCTGGAAAACCGTGTTCCTAAAACAAGACAATCGATTAGTGAACAAACTGCCTTTAAAATGATCTACATGCTAATGGGTGGCGTGCAGGAAACAGGAGGAACATCCCAAGGGCTTCCTTATGCTCTCCGTGAGAACAATGAAATTGGTGGTAAGACTGGTACTACCAATAATGCCTCCGATGGATGGTATATGGGTGTAACAAAAGATCTGGTATCCGGTGCCTGGGTGGGTGGAGATGAAAGGAGTATTCACTATCGCAGCTGGGATATGGGCCAAGGCTCTCGAACAGCACGGCCAATTTGGGCCCGGTTCATGACTAAGGTCTATAATGATGAGTCATTAGAATACAAAAAAGGAAGTTTCAAGCGCCCGGCATCCGGGATGGATATCACGCTGGATTGCAGTCAGTACGACAATATTGCGAACGACTCAACCTTTGTACAGCAGGAGCCCGCATGGGAAATTGACCATTAATACATGGCGGATGCGCTAAAACAATCCCTTCAATACCTTCCAGACTCTCCGGGAGTTTATCAATTTTTTAATGTCGAAGACACTTTAATTTATGTTGGAAAGGCTAAAAACATTAAGAAACGTGTTAGCAGCTATTTCACTAAAAGCAGCGGTGTTAGCCGGAAGACCTTACGGTTAGTTTCAGAAATAAGACGAATCGAATACATTATTTCAGGAACCGAATTCGATGCATTATTGCTTGAGAACAACCTGATCAAACAAAATCAGCCGAAGTACAATATCATGCTGAAGGATGATAAGACATTCCCTTATCTCTGCATCCTCAACGAACGATTTCCAAGGATCATTTCAACGCGAAAGTATATTGCTGAGCAGGGTGAATACTTCGGACCTTATGCAGGTGTTTACGCGATGAAAAATATTCTGGAGTTGGTACGCAAGCTGTATACCATCAGAACCTGCAATTTGCTATTGAGTGCAAGTAACATTGAACAGAAGAAATTCAAAGTTTGCCTTGAGTACCACATCGGTAACTGTAAAGGCCCCTGCGAAGGATTACAAAATGAAGAGGCTTATTTGAAAGATATCGCTCAAATCAGAACCATACTGAAAGGTCAGATTAGCATTGTTGAGAAATATTTTAAGGAACAGATGACACTCGCTTCCAACAATCTTCAATTTGAAAAAGCTCAATCGTTCAAGGAAAAGATCGATGTGCTGGAAGGATTCCAGGTAAAATCCCTGGTTGTCAATCCGGCACTCACGGATATCGATGTAATATCCATCACGAGCAGAGAAGAGTATGCTTATGTCAATTACATGATGGTGAAAGAAGGTGCGGTTATTTTTTCAAAAACAATCGAACTCAAAAAGAAGCTGGAAGAAACGGACGAAGATTTAATCAGTTTTTCACTGTTGGAGTTCCGGGCGCAATCTCAAAGTAATAATACAGAAGTGTTAAGCAGCATATCAATTCCGCTACTTCCTGAAGGTATTGAAAACACCGTTCCAAAAATTGGTGATAAGAAAAAGCTGGTTTTTCTCTCAATAAAAAATACGCTTGAGTTACAGCGCGAACGAGAGTTATCGAGAGCCGAAAAGAAAACCAAAAAGAACGAGGTACTATTAACCCTGCAAAAAGATCTTCAACTTAAGGAGGTCCCGCAGATCATTGAATGTTTTGATAATTCAAATTTCCAGGGTACCACCCCTGTTGCATCAATGGTCAGATTCGTCAATGGCAAGCCCGACAAAAAAGGCTACCGACATTTCAATATTAAAACAGTGATTGGTCCTGATGACTTTGCGT
>DASTYM010000084.1:0-2317 GCA_035764995.1 Cyclobacteriaceae bacterium
TGTTATGCGGCTTCATTTCGGGTTTGGAATGTGGATGCGCAACAACTGGGGCCTTTGGACAAACAGTGAATTGAAGAAAACGCTGATTGATTCAGGATTTGTGCACCCTGATGATATGTCAACTGCAATTTTAAAATCATATCACAGGCATTTGCATGGAAAGCCCTTGAAACTCGCGGAAGAGGCAGCACGGTATCGGGCTTACTGGCAGAAAAGTCCAGCCGAAGGGTTTTCGTCTGATGATCTCCGACTAACACGAGACAGCATTTGGTACCATGAACTATTGATACAATTTTCTCCTGGAGATACAGTTGTGGTAGGGGTTTATGCCGCACAGAAAAAATTATTTCAAACATATGCGTCAGGCTTAAGAGGCCTGGCAATAATCAAGGAGTACCGAAACGATCGGCTTTGGGTTAAGTTGATTAAACTGGAGCAGAGAAAAGGGCATATTCCAGACCGTCATGTTGGTGATGAATTCGAAACTAGCCTGGGGGACTGCAGTTTTATTCCTCCCAAAAATTGGTCTGCCACGATAAACAAAAATTAATCTTTTGAAAGCATCTGAAGACGAAGGTTTAAAAAAGGTAATTGGTGTTCGTTCACTGGCCGCTAATGCCGTTAACCTCACGGTAGGGTCTGGAATTTTTGTGTTGCCTGCTGTGGTTGCTACCTATCTGGGTGCGGCCAGTTTTCTCGCATATATCTTGTGCGCCATACTGATGGGGTTGGTATTGTTGTGCTTCATGGAGGTTGGAAGTAAAATCCCGGTCACAGGTGGTGTGTATGCTTATATAGAAGCAGCTTTCGGTCCATTTGCTGGTTTTTTAGGGAGCTCACTTTTTTGGTTGGGCTATTGTATCATGGCCGATGCAGCCGTTGCGAATATATTGGCGGATAGTCTTTCAACATTTTTTCCTGCATTCAATCATTCAATTGTTCGGGTCATTTTCTTAGCGCTTATGTTTGGCGGCATCGCATGGTTGAACGTACGAGGCATTCAGCAAGGTAATGCACTGGTGGAGTTTATCACCATCGTAAAATTGTTGCCACTGATCATACTAATTGTGGTTGGGTTCTTTTTTGTGGATACCAAAAATTACAATGTCTATTATTGGCCTTCGGTTCGGGAATTGGGACAAGTATCGCTGATCTTATTCTTTTCTTTTATCGGCATGGAGGCATCGCTCAGTGCTGGCGGAGAAGTCAAGAACCCACGAAAAACCATTCCCAGAGGAATTTTTCTGGGAATGTTTATCATTTTTTCTCTTTACGTCCTGGTTCAATTTGTTGCACAAGGCGTTCTGGGCGCTGAGCTTCCATTGCATCAGTTCGCCCCGTTAGCAGAAGTAGGCGAAACGATTTTGGGTGATATTGGTAAACTGATGATTGTTATTGGCGCTGCCATTTCTGGTTTCGGATTGATCAGCGGTGATATCATGATTACTTCGCGTGTTCCGTATGCAGCTGCACGGGACGGTTTGCTTCCTAAATTTTTATCTGCTGTCCACCCGAAATTTTCAACACCCTACATATCCGTTATTTTTTATGCGGGCATCGGCTTCATCATGTCGATTTCAGGAGGATTCCGTGAACTGGCAATTTTGGCGAGCTCCTCAATGCTCATTATTTATGTCGGTGTGATTTTAGCAACCATCAAACTGAGAAAGATGCCTGCAGAAGAAGGCTCCTTCGTCATTCCCGGAGGAATCACCATTCCAATTATAGCCTTACTTGTAACAGCCTGGTTTCTGTCAAATCTGTCGAAAGGAGAAATTGCCGGAGGTTTGATTTTCCTCGCTGCAACTTCAGTAGTTTATTTTCTGATGAAGGTTTTCAGAAAATAATATCAGCGACTCAACACAGGAATATTAACGGCCAGCACTTCCAAATCCTGATCATTCACCTGTTTCTTTTCATCTGCCATAATGAGGAAATTTTCGTATACCAGGTCAAGCTCAGGTCCCTGAAATTTATAACCTAATAATTCCAACCGGTGCTTCAGCGCAGCGCGGCCACTTCTCGCTGTTAACAAAATAGACGAAGAAGAAACGCCCACATCTGCAGGATTGATGATTTCATAGTTTTCGGAATGTTTCAGGAATCCATCCTGATGAATGCCTGACGAATGTGCAAACGCGTTACTTCCTACAATTGCTTTGTTAGGCTGAACCGGCATGCGCATCAACCTGCTCACGAGTTTACTGAGTTCGTAAATTCTTTCAGTCTTGATGTTTGTATACATGCCAAGATCCTGGTGGGTCTTCAGCGTCATCACAACTTCTTCAAGTGAAGTATTACCAGCACGCTCTCCAAT
>DASTYM010000085.1:0-12272 GCA_035764995.1 Cyclobacteriaceae bacterium
CCAGATGAAGAATCCTTTTCCCACAATATGATCGGCAGGAACAAATCCCCAGTAGCGGCTGTCATGTGAGTTATGACGATTATCACCCATCATGAAATAATAATCCTGATTGAATGTATAGGACGTTACTTCCTTACCGTCAATTAAAAGTTTTCCTTCAACAATTTTAGCGTCTTTGTTGTGATCGTAATCAACAATGGTACTTCCGTATATTGCTAATGTTGAATCATTGATTGGTAATGTCATGCCTTCTTTTGGAATAGTCAGCGGAGGAAGATTGTCTCCATTTCCCTTTCTGTATTTAGATGCACCAAAAATACTCGGGTCTGAAAAACTGGTATCCCTGGAATTGATTTGAATACTGTTGATGTAGGGCAATGCTTTAATTTGTTCTGCAGCTTTTTCTGTCAGGAACATGTGGTAACGAACTTCGGTAGCTGAAACCCGCTGTGCGCTGTAGTCTTCAACTCCTAACCCAAGCTTTTCAAGATTGCGATCATTGATTTCATCTTTCGATGAGATCGAATAACTGTATTGCTGGTTAGGCGCATTGGGTGCAGCCTGGCCATTCACATATACCTGGCGGTCTTTAATTTCCAATACATCGCCTGGCAATCCCATGCAGCGCTTGATGTAATTTGTCTTGAGATCAACCGGGTATTTTTTCCACTGGCTCTGTGGGAGGCCCCAATTGTTTTCAAACATACCGGGCACGTTGAATACAACCACATCACCATGCTTAATATGTGTAAATCCGGGTAACCGATATTGCGGGAGTTGAATCCACTCGAGGTAAGAAGGAATTTCTGTAAACCAGATTTTCTGGTGTGTTAATGGAATTTGAAGAGGAGTTTTTGGAGTGCGGGTTCCGTAATGGAACTTACTGACAAAAAGGAAGTCCCCCACCAATAATGAATTCTCCATAGAAGGAGTGGGGATCGTGTAAGCCTCCATAATCAACCAACGAATCAGGGTAGCCGCCACTACTGCAAAAAGTATGGCATCCCACCATTCACGAAGTTTCGACTTTGGTTTAGCTTCTTTCTTTTCCTTTTCTTCTGTAGACTTCCAAAACTGCCAATTCATAGGGTATTGCTAATAAAAAACGGTGCAAATAAAGGGATTATAAATCAGAATTGTATAAAATCTTCCATACCGAGTACCCCTTTTTTTCCGGGGAGCCACTCTGCTACCAGCACGGCTCCGCGGGCAAAGCCTTCACGCGAATGCGCTATGTGGCGTATCTCGATATCGTCAATTGGAGAGGCATATTTTACCAGGTGTGTTCCCGGGACCTGATCGATTCTAAACGATGTAATCATCAAATCATCGGGGTTTTTAGTTTCACTTTTTACCCACTGCTTTTTGCCGGGAAAATTCTTCAAAATACCTTCAGCCAACGTGATGGCTGTCCCGCTCGGTGCATCCTTTTTTTCTGTGTGATGTACCTCATCAATACCCACATCATATTGAGGTTGACTGCTCATCATTTTCCCCAACTGTTCATTTAACCGGAAAAAGATATTAACTCCAATGCTGTAATTAGACGCATAGAAAAACGTTCCATTACAGGATTGGGTAAGTTTTTCAACATCAGCTTTTTTATCAAGCCAGCCGGTTGTGCCGCATACCACCGGAATGTTGTTCTCCAGGCAAAATCGGATGTTATCGAATGCTCCTTCAGCCTGTGAAAACTCAATAGCGACATCGGCATTTGTGGGGATGTTGGTTCGATTGTTAATATCGATTCTCCCGACAATTTCATGTCCTCGTTCAAGAGCGATTTTCTCAATGGTTTTGCCCATTTTACCATATCCGAGGAGAAGAATTTTCATGCTTATTGAAGATAGATTTTAAATCGAGGTAAACTCGGACAAATCTAAATCTAAAATCCAGAATCTGAAACCTGCCTGCTTGCCTTCTCACACTTCAACGAAGCAAGGCCGGGCAGACTGGTTGTTAAAAGCGTAGCTTAACAGAGAAACCTACAGATTGGCCCATGACCATATCTGATTCCCAGGTGGGTTGAAGACGAACGTGCAGGTTGGGGTTGAGGTCGAATTCTTTCAGGTGAGCATCAACGTGAGCATCGACCATCTGCAACAGGTACATGCCAGCCATCAGGATGATCATGAAGTCTCGCTCGCGCCTCATTTTATCTACTTGTTTCCGCAGTTGTGCTTCATTAAGTCCGTCCGGGCTTACAGGTAAAGGGTCAGTCGATTCAAGAACGTCAAATAGATCTGCTTTGTATTTTGTATATGCTTCGTGATAGACTGAGATTCCATATCCAAAACCAATGAAACCTCCATACACCAAAGGAAGTTTCCAGTATTTTTTATTGTACACCTGCCCTAACCCCGGAAGAACAGCTGCATACATAATGGCTTTACGCGGATCATAGCGGGTTGCGTATGACTTGAGCGCAACGGTATCGGGTACGTATTTAGCGGTGTCAGCTATAGCATCCCTTTTGCGGGATTTTTTCTGCGCAACACTACATAAGACTAAGGATAGCAGGCAAAGCGTAAGTACAATTTTCTTCATCAAATATTGGGCCTTGTAAATCCTTTAATAGCTTCTTACTTTTTTCATATTCCTTTGCGTCTTTGCGGTTAGATTTTTCACCGCGAAGGTCGTAAAGACGCGAAGAAACGCTGAGTCGATTTAATGCAGTTTGAGTATATCTAAGATACGATTCAGGTCTTCTACTGACAAGAAAGGAATTTTTATCTCTCCTTTTTTGCCATCGCTTTTGATAACAATACGAGTGCCAAAGTGTGATGAAAGTTGCGATTGCAGCTGTGCTATTTCTCTGTTTACAGAGGAAGGCGGTGGTTGATTAGTCTTATCATCTGCATTTTCTGCAGCCAGGTTACGAACCAACTCCTCAACTTTACGAACCGACAGATCTTCAGTTAATGTCTTTTTAAAGATGTAGAGTTGCTGATCAGGGTTTTCAACGTTAATAATGGCGCGTGCATGACCCATCGAAATTTTATTGTCACGCACCGCGATTTGAACATCAGGCGGCAACTTTAACAGTCGCAAATAGTTGGTAACGGTAGCCCGGTTTTTCCCAACACGGTCGCCTAACTCATCCTGTTTTAAACTGCATTCAGAAATCAGGCGCTGGTAGCTCAAGGCAATTTCAATTGCATTTAAATTTTCGCGCTGAATGTTTTCGATCAAGGCCATCTCCAGCATTTGCTGATCATCTGCCGAACGAACGTAGGCCGGAACACTTTTTAAACCCGCAAGTTTAGAAGCTTGAAAACGTCTTTCTCCGGAAATTAATTGATACTGATCGCGCGCTAATCTGCGTACTGTGATTGGCTGAATAATACCGTGTACTTTAATAGACTCCGCTAATTCCTGAAGAGCCTCCTGATCAAAGTGTGTGCGAGGCTGGAACGGATTCACTTCAATATGCTCCAGCGAAATCTCTAATGTTCCGCCAGAGGGTGCAGTGGGAGTTGTGCTGGAAGGGATTGGAATGTCAACTTCGAGACGCTCTTCAACATTACTGTCACTCAGTAATGCGTTTAGCCCTCTGCCTAATGCTTTTTTCTTACTCATTGCTGTCCGTTATTTTTGTCAAGAATTTCGTGTGCCATATTCAGGTAGCTGATGGCACCTTTACTTTCTGCATCGTGAACGATCACGGGTAGCCCAAAACTGGGCGACTCACTCAGCTTTACGTTTCTTGGGATAATTGTTTTGAACGTCATTTTTTGAAAATGGGTTCGCACCTCTTCCACCACCTGATTTCCCAGGCTTGTCCGTGAATCATAGAGTGTGAGCAAAATACCTTCGATCTCTAAATTCGGATTGAGGCGTGTTTGAATAATTTTAATCGTGTTCAATAATTTTCCCAATCCTTCCAACGCAAAGTACTCGCACTGTACCGGAATAATCACCGAGTCTGCAGCTGTAAGCGCATTGATGGTGATCAAACCAAGAGATGGAGAACAATCGATGATGATATAATCGTAATCGTGTTTTACTTTTTGCAATGCATCGCGCATTTTTTCTTCTCTTCGCTCGATGCTTACCATTTCAACTTCGGCACCCACCAGGTCGATATGAGAAGGGAGGATATCTAAAAATTTCAGTTGCTCATTAGTAACAATAGCTTCTTTTACCGAAGCGCCATCCACCATACATTCATAAATGCTGCATTCGACTTCTTTCGGATTAATACCTAAACCGGAAGTTGAATTGGCCTGTGGATCGGCATCGACCAACAGCGTTTTGCATTCGAGCACGGCCAGACTTGCAGCCAGGTTAATGGCAGTTGTGGTTTTTCCAACGCCCCCTTTTTGATTCGCAATAGCAATAATTTTTCCCATCAGCGGTTTAGTATAGTTAAAAAAATATCCTGACTGTAAACGTCAGGATGCAAATATAGGCTATCAAATGGGGGTCGTGGAACATTGTGGAACGTATTTTTCCACAATCCACCCACAGAATCGTGTGAATAAGTTGTCAGTAATCGGTATTCGGTGATCAGTCACTGATTACCGATTACTGATTACCGATTACTTTTTACCTTTCTTCCTGGCTTCCTCCGCGTTCTTCCTCGCTTCCTCACTCGCCTTCATTGCATCCTGAAGCTTGGTCATGAATTTCGATTTCTTGCCTTCACCGCTTGCATTCTTTTTCCTGTTCTCCTCCATGATCTTTCTGATCTTATCTTCATCCACAAATCGCTTCACAATAGCTTGCTGTCCAAAGGTGACAATGTTAGTCATGAAGTAGTAGAAACTTAATCCTGATGGGAATGAATTCAATACGAAAAGGAAAATGATTGGCATGATGTACTGCATGGATTTCATGGGTCCCTGTACGGAAGTCATCTGACTATTCTGCCAAACAGAAACCAGGGTTGATGCGGTCATCAACAACGTAAATAGACTCACGTGATTTCCATAAAAAGGAATAGAGAACGGGAGATTCAGGATAGAGTCGTATGTTGAAAGATCTTCTGCCCATAAGAAATGCTCCTGACGCAGCTCAATCGTGTTGGGAAACAGATAGAACATCGCAAATAGGATTGGCATTTGGAGCAGCAACGGAATACATCCGCTAATGGGATTGACGCCCACACTCTGGTAAAGCTTCAGTTGTTCAGACTGAACTTTGCTCATGTCTTCACCATGCTTTTCTTTAATCTCATCCAGTTCCGGTTTGAGCACTTTCATCTTCGCCATGCTTAGGTATGACTTGTATGAAAGCGGTAATAGAATAATTCTGATCGCGATGACCAGAATCACGATGATCAAACCAAAATTGTTAATGAAGGTGGTGAGGAAATAGAATACCGGGAAAATAACAAACCGATTGATCCAATATACAGGAGGCCATCCCAGGTATACGTTTTGATTAAACTTCTCTGCTACACCGCCAATTTTCTTGTAGTCGTTAGGTCCTAAATAGAATTTGAAGTCTGCCGTGCCATCGGAGACTGATTTACCTGCTATGAGTAATTTTACAACAGCTTTTTTTACGATCGCTGTATCAGCAGGATCAACAGAAGTTTGAATTTCTGCACCGGCAAATCCGTTCCTGGCAACCAAGGCGCGCAAGAAAAATTTCTGCTTAATCGAAATCCATTTTAATCCGGCCGGGAGTGTTTCTAATTCTGTATCTGTTGAGCGCTCTGTAAGCCAATCAACAGTTCCGCCAACATTATAATTGATGGTTGTGTTGTTACGGTTGTCCGCGATATCTTTTTCAACAAGACGCAGCGAGTTGTTCCAGTGGAGCGTAAGCTGATCAGCTAAATCCTTATCCAGACCACGGCTTGCAATACTATAGCCGATCTCGTATCCGCTGTCAGGAATTTTGTAAGTTTGGGTTAACTCAGCTCCATTTGATAGCTGAAGTTTGTAGTTAACAATGGTTGTATCTCCACTTTTTTGAGAATCGACCGTATAGTAAAGAGCGTACAGGTCGACTTCTTCACCTTTGAATTTAGTTTGTAGCCTGAACGAGTTGGATGAAGGTTCAATCAGGATGAGAGGTTTCTGAGAATAGGTCTTGAAATTCTTTAGCTCCAAAAATTGAATTACACCACCTTTGTTACTGAAGTTGATTTTTAAGTCAGCAGTTTCTATGGAAGTAATTTTTTCTTCGCCTTTAAATGCAGCTGAAAGATCGCCATAGGTAGCTGTAAGAATGCTATCAGTAACGACAGGTTCTTTTTTAGCTTCAGGCTGAGTAACAATTTCTGTTGTTGTTGGGGCAGCGGTTTGTTCTGGCTGTTTTTCGGGTTGCGGTGACAACCAGAAAAAGTACACCATCATTAAAGCGGCAATAAGGGTAAGGCCAATGGCCGAATTTCTATCCATTTCTACTTTTTGAAAAATTAAACAACTAACTTCTTGTGATTGACGGAAGCTTCAACAAACTTGACGAAGAGCGGATGAGGGTCCATCACGGTACTTCTCAACTCAGGATGGAACTGCACACCAATAAACCACGGGTGATCTTTAAGCTCAACGATCTCCACCAGGTTTGAATCAGGATTAATTCCAACTGCCTTCATGCCTGCCTCTTCTATTGCTTCCAGGTATTTATTATTAAACTCATAACGGTGGCGGTGACGCTCTTTGATCATTGATTCGCCATATACCGAGTAGGTCTTACTACCCTTCTTAATCTTACAGTCGTAAGCACCCAGGCGCATAGTGCCTCCCTTAGCAGTTATTTTTTTCTGCTCCTCCATTAAATCGATTACCGGGTTTTTTGTTTTTGGAGTGAGCTCAGTTGAGCTTGAATCCAGGCCCAGAACGTTTCTTGAAAATTCAATTACAGCACACTGCATCCCAAGGCAGATTCCAAAAAATGGTATTTTATTTTCACGAACGTATTTAATCGCTTCAATTTTTCCTTCCATTCCGCGTTCGCCAAAACCAGGTGCAACCAATACGCCATCCAACCCATTTAATATAGATGCGACTGTTTCTTTGCTGATTTCTTCCGATGAAATCCATTTCAGGTTTACGCGACAATCATTTTGTGCACCTGCGTGAACAAAAGCTTCTGCAATTGATTTATAAGCATCCGGCAACGAAACATTCTTGCCCACGAGCCCGATCGTAACCTCTTCAATCGGATTCTTCAATTTCCCCAGGAAGTCTTTCCATTGTTCCAGGTCTGGTTCTTCCTTGCTATGCACTTTTAACTTGGCGAGAACGCGTTCGTCAAGTTTTTCTTTGCGCATTAAGATGGGTACATCGTAAATCGTATCGGCATCGATGGCTTCGATGACCGAATTCAACTGTACGTTACAAAACAGTGCAAGTTTTTTCCGGATCTCCATCGGCAAAGGATGTTCGGTGCGACATACCAAAATGTCGGGTTGTATCCCTTCAGCCAGTAACTCCTTTACGGAGTGTTGAGTAGGTTTTGTTTTTAATTCCTTGGCAGCCTTGAGATAGGGAATAAGCGTAAGGTGAATGACGAGTGCATTGTTAGATCCCAGTTCCCATTTCACCTGACGCACAGCTTCCACAAAAGGCAGCGATTCAATGTCACCAATAGATCCTCCGATTTCAGTGATCACAAAATCGTACTCACCTGATTCGCCTAATAAAAAGAGGTTGCGTTTAATTTCATCGGTGATATGGGGAACAACCTGAACGGTTTTACCGAGGTATTCACCCTGACGTTCTTTGGTGATGACATTATTATAGATGCGGCCTGTCGTAATATTATTGGCTCTTGAAGTAGCCACATTCAGAAATCGCTCATAATGGCCAAGATCCAAATCGGTTTCAGCCCCATCGTTGGTTACATAGCATTCTCCGTGTTCATACGGATTGAGTGTACCCGGGTCTATATTAATATAGGGATCGAACTTCTGGATGGTTACTTTGAAGCCCCTTGCCTGCAGTAATTTGCCCAAAGATGCTGAAATGATGCCTTTTCCGAGGGATGAAGTCACCCCGCCCGTCACGAATATGTATTTAGCTGCAGACATTGGTTAGTCGTTACGGGGTGCAAAGGTAGAAGTTTGGGAGGAATAAACTAGGTGACGGGAGATAAGGCCTGCTCTTTATTTTTTTGGTCATTCCAGACTTTGGCAGGAATCCTGTTTCTGGTCATCGCGGACGGAATGTGCGGTGGGTTTGAGCGCGATCCGCGATCTTTTCTTTGTTATCTATCTACTCGCATTGCCCTTCTCGCATTTGAACGAGCGGTTGACTCACGGTGATCTGCGAGCCATCGTGTTAGGGAGAGGATTGAGAAGATCGCGGGTCGCGCGCATCCTTCGCTATGCCGCCCGCGATGACGTAGAAGGTTCTTCCTTCTCGTTTTTATGTCATCGCGGACAGAATGTGCGGTGGGTTTGAGCGCGATCTGCGATCTTTTCTTTGTTACCTATTACTCGCAATGACTTCTTGCATTTGAACGAGCGGTTGACTCACTGTGATCAGGGAACCATCGTGTTAGGGAGAGGATTGAGAAGATCGCGGGTCGCGCGCATCCTTCGCTATGCCGCCCGCGATGACGTAGAAAGTTCTTACTTTCTTCTATATCTCGTTCCATGTCATCTAACGTCCGCTTTAGTTCATTGATTTAAAAAAACAGGCACTTATCGACTCATTGGTCGTTTGGCGTAACCCCAACAGGTTTCTTTTTGTATCCTTACTCAATTTATTGATTGTTCGTAGTGTGCTTTAATCGTTTCAGTTTGAAATCGGTTAAAGATGAGTTTGGTAGTTAGGGGCCTGATCCTGAGTTTTTTTTGTGTACTATTGTTTGCGGCTGATGTAGTCTCGCAATGCAATGAATTGCGCCCACAAATAACAATTAGTTTTAATACCGATCAGGATTGCGCACCGGTTACAGTCACAGAGTTTACGATCACCTATTTTTTTAACGTTCCTCAGGACCCAAACAATATTGAAATTTTTTACGAATGGAACGATCCGGCCGGAACGGTAACGGTTATTAATATAGGATCGGGCCTTGTACCAGGTACCACTACGTTTGGTCCTAACACTTCCTTTACAGCGAACGCAACCTTTACGTATTTCGATAACAATGGGCAATGTAGTATTCGACCCACTGCCTCTATTATTATTAACGGAGAACTTTGTCCCTCCTCAACAGAAACTCAACTGGCATTTTTCTGGGGAACAGATGAACAAGCGAATGGTAACATTTCTATGGCACCCGCAAACTGGGAAGTTTGTTTTGATAACCCGGTTGTAGATGCAGTGCTTGTTGATAACTCTGATTTCAATTGCAACATTAATATTGAGCCTGACAATCCAAATCGTTTTGAGCGGCACGTGCAATTTGTTTATGGAACCAATCACAATCCTGCCGCCACTATCAGGGATCTCTCATTAAATGACGGAGCTGTTCGGGGATTAACCAATGCTACTGGAAATCTGGCGAGTTCCATCACACGAGGTACCGGAGGATTGATGGTTACAGGAGCCTACTTTGGACCTGTAGATGCTATTCCGTTTCCTGCTGATGGACCAACTTCTACAACATTCCCTATGAGTGCGCCAGCAAATGCAGCTAACCTCATCGGAAATCGTTTTGAAATAACACTCTTCAATTGGAACTTTTGTAACCCCTGGAATGGCGACCCCATTAATCCAAACTACGAGGATGCCGTATCAACCACAGGGTATATTATTATTGTAGAATCTCCGGCCCCAACATTTGTATCAGAAGATAATACCGGTGCGCCTACCCGGAATTTTTGTATTGGTGAGACCGTCTATTTTGATAACAACACACCCAACCAGGGAGCTTACAATTACACCTGGCAATTTTATAATGACGCTGCCGGAACTTCGTTAGCCGGAACCAGCACACAGGCAAATCCTACTTTCGCTTTTTCATCTGGCGGAACAAAACTGATTCGGTTGATCGCATCAAATCCAACAGCACAAGGCGCCTGTACTGAAGAGTTTACAGATGTGGTGAATATCACACCATCTATTATAGCAGCGATCGGCATGACTGACTTTAATAATGTTCCGATTTCGGGAACCTTCTGTCAGGAACCTATAAGTCCTTTCACCAATTTCGAAGTGCGATTCAGCGATGTTTCTACAGGAACAGTAACTGCCACAACGCAGTGGAGGTGGGAATTTTATAATGAGAACAACGTGATTGTAAGAAGAGAACCGGCTGCCGGTTTTTCAAGTGTCCAGCTGGGACCTTTTGATCAGATTTTTGCAAATCCCGGAGTATATCGTGTAAGACTTATCATCATCGACAATTTAACGTCTTGTGAAAGTTCGGCTGAAGTACAAGTGCGTGTTATGAATAAGCCACAGCCGGCTTTTACGTTTAACCGAGTTTGTGTTGGCAGTGCAACAGCATTTAATGAAAGTTCTACACTCAATGCTATCAATGGACAACAAATTGTTTCCCGGGAGTGGGATATGAATTATGATGGCGTAACGTTTAACTCAAACGCATCACTTTTAAATCAACAGACCTTTAATCATACATTTCCTTCCGCTGGTACGTTCAATGTAGCGTTGCGGGTAACAACTGATCAGGGTGGATGCTCATCCCTTCTCGTTCAACCGGTTTCAGTCGATGCTATACCAACTTCTGCATTTGCATCGAGTCCTACCTCCGGTTGTAGTGAGCTTACCGTAACGCTTACCAATAATTCTGTTGCCGGACAGCCTTCAGTTATTGATCGATACGTTTGGGAAATTGATGAAGGAAGCGGATTTCAAATTGACTCTATTCAACGACCAACTGATCCGGGATTTACAAATCAATACATCCGCACATTTGAAAATTTCGGAACTGCAAACCTGGTTTATAATGTTCGGCTTCGGGTGATTTCTCAAAATGGTTGTGAACAGGTATCTGCACCACAAGTCATCACCGTCTTTCCGGGTCCGAAATCCGGATTCATGGCATTGAACTATTCACCATTCAATCAGAATTGTTCACCCCAGTCAGTCAACTTCAGCGTAGACAACCAAACGCAAGCGCTGAGTCCGTCAGATTACAGATGGATTGTCACTGATGCCTCGGGTGTCTTGACAGATCAGAGTACAGGTACCACACCATCGTTTACTTACAACTTTGTAAACAGCACACAATCGATTCGGGATTATACCATCACGCTTCGCACTACATTACCATCAGCATGTTTCAGAGATTCGGCAAAGACTATTCGGATCAATCCGGTTCCGACTTCAGCCTTTACTTCCGATACATTAATATATGACTGCCAGGCTATGCAGATGCGTTTCGATGCACAGCAAAAAGGCCTGAGCGAATATGAATGGACTGTTATCGTAAACGGAGTTACGTTATTCACACAATCATCAGTTGCTGATTTTCTGAATTATGATTTTAACCGCGGGACCATTCAACAGGATGTAGAGGTCAGGCTTCAAACAACAAACTTTGCAAACTGTACAAGTGCAGTTACTAATCGCCAATTTAGTGTGCCCGTCAGTAATAATATTTCTGTTTCTTTTACGGCTAGTCCTTTAACACAAACACTTCCTAATTCAACTGTTACCATTACCAACACTACAACTCCCGGTGCATGGTTGTATAGTTGGGATTTTGGAGATGGAACAACATCTGCGGTCGCGAATCCCGGGTCACATACCTATGCATCGTTCGGTACGTATCCGATCAAACTTACGGTTACCAGTAATGGATGCACTCAAAGTCAAACGGTGACAGTAACCATTAATCCCATTCCACCGATATTGGATTTTAGTTATAATCCTGCTTCGGGTTGCGCTCCCTTAACGGTAACCTTCACCAACCTTTCTCAATTTGCAGATCCAACTTCTTATTTCTGGCAGTTTGGCGCAAACCAGGGAACTTCGCGTTCGGTTAATCCAACGTACATCTACAACGAACCAGGAATTTATTCTGTCTCATTAAGCGCCACAAATGTTTTAGGCGATACTGTAACGATTACAAAGTCTAACATTATCGAGGTATTACCTAGCCCGATTGCACAATTCACGATCAAACCCGTACTGGTCTACATCCCCGGAGGAAAAGTGTACACAAACAATCAGAGTTTTGCCGCCTTCAGTTACCTGTGGGACTTTGGCGATGGAGAAACGTCTACTGAATTTGAACCCGTGCACACCTACACAGCCGAAGGCACCTATGACATCATACTGACAGCAACCAGCTCGGCAGGTTGTGCAGATACTGCGATGGTTCAGTCGGCAGTGCGTGTGCAGAAGGGAGCACAAATATTATTACCAAATGCTTTTACACCGGGTAGAGATGGACCG
>DASTYM010000086.1:0-4732 GCA_035764995.1 Cyclobacteriaceae bacterium
AAATCCACCAGCCAGATTTATTGTGGGTCTTACATTTTATTTCTGCTCTTTTTTATGCTTGAAATCGGGCACATTTATTTTGGATGGAGTTATTTCCTCATTGTGCGATTCTTAGATATTGGTTTTCTCTGTGAAGCAACCGGATTGTCAATCGCATTGAGTGTACAAGCAGGCAATGATCAGGAGAAATTGGAAGAAGCCAAGAATAAAGCACAAGAGGAAAACCTGCTATTAATTTCCAAACAGAACCAGATTTTGGAAGTTCGGGTTAATCAACGAACCTTTGAGTTGGTAGAGAAGACAAAAATTGCTGAGCAACTAAGCAATGAGTATAAATTACAATCTGAAGAACTCAGGGAAGTAAACATCGTTAAAGACAGATTATTTTCCATCATTTCTCACGATTTAAGGTCTCCGCTAAGACAATTGCATGGTATTCTCAATCTTGCAGATAAAAGCCAATTGTCAGAAGCAGAAATCAAGGAACTCCTTTGCCAGGTAAGAACAAATTTGGGAGTAAATATTCACATGATTGATAATCTTTTATTCTGGGCCAGAAGCCAAATGTCTGGTGCCAAGGTTAATTGTCAGGACTTTGTTCTCTTTAATATAGTGGAGACAAAATTTCAGTTTTTCAAACAAAGTTTTGATGCAAAAAAACTCCTGACTAGTAATCGAATACATCATAATTTAAAAATCAATTCCGATGAAAATATTATTGCGCTTCTGATTCATAACTTATTGGCCAATGCCATCAAGTTTTGTGAATCAGGAGATACAATTATTGTCGGCAGTGAGTTAAGGGAGAGTGAAGTTGTTATTTATGTGAGTGATACCGGGGTAGGAATGACATCAGAAGATGTTCAAAACATATTAGGTAATAATACTTTTACCAGGCACGGAACCGCCAATGAAAAAGGTATGGGCCTTGGCCTTAAAATTTGTAAGGATTTGATTCATCAGCTTAGCGGAAAGCTCTGGCTAGAGAGCAAGCTGGGAGAAGGAACCACTTTCTATTTTTCAATACCTGATAAGTCACAACTTCAGGTAGTGGGCAATCATGGCAGCCTTCAGAAAAGTGCGTAATGATATTTATTTAAGTTCGCTTGATAAGGGGATTGTAACTTGAAATCGCGTACCCTTTCCTGGCGTTGACTGAACTGCAATAGAGCCGCGAACGACCTCCAACTGAGATTTAATGAGGTATAATCCCAGGCCTCTTCCTTCCACGTGCGAATGGAATCGTGTATACAACCGGAATATTTTGTCTTTGTATAAGTCCATGTCAAAGCCGAGACCGTTATCAGTAACCGTAATGATTGCGAACTCACCAATGATTTCACTCGATGCACCAATTTCCAACGGGCGATCTGGCGACCGGAACTTCAATGCATTGCTTAATAAATTGTAAAACACGCTTTGGACCATTGCTCGTACAGTAACCAATACTCGCAACGATTGGAAATCAGCTGTAATTTGTTCGGTTCCTGTAAGGCTATCAGCCAGAAGATTAATACTCTTCTGCCACTCTGCAGCAAGGTCTACATGATCACGGAAATGATGTGGTTCTCTTCGTAGTTCGAGTATTTTACTCAAGTCTTTAATAATGACATCAAGCTCACCTGTTGTTTTGCTGATCAGATTTACCCACTGTTTCGCCTGATTGGTATCCTTCTCAGTTATCATCAGCGAACTCAACCCCAGCAGTCGGGCCACTGGGCCTCGCAAGTTATGCGATACAGTGTAGGAGAATTGCAGCAACTCGTTGTTGTGCTTAACCAATTCATCATTGGTCTTGCGAAGTTCCAGCGTTTTTTCTGCTATGAGTTGTTCGAGGCTGCGGTTAAGATCAACAATGCTCTTATTGGTATCTGCCAGCTTCTGTGATTGAGCCTGTATCTCCTCATTCTTTTCGGATACTTCATTGTACAGCACATTGAGCTCCAGGTTCACTTGATTGATGGCATTATTTTTCTCTGTAATGGTTACGTTCAATTTTCTGATGCGCCAATAAAATGCTGTTAACAGCGAAATGATAAGCACACCCGCAAAAATCAAACTGTATTGCTGACGCAGACGTGATTCCTGAAGCTTGATTTTATCATCAGCCATTTGCTTTTGTTGTTCAAGTACCTTTATGTTGCGATCACGCTGTTCGATCTCCTGAATCTTTTCGAGATTGACAAACCTTCGCGCAATGTCACTTCTGTGGAGTGAATCCTTCAGCTGGCTGGCCATCATGGAATAAATCAATGCTTCTTTGAACTTCCCTGTGGCCTTTAAAATGTCCCTACGAGTGTTATAACAAAGAACGAGCAATTCATTGGCATGGATGAGACGAGAATACTTTTCCGATTCATTCAAATGATACAACGCTTGCACATATTTTTGTTGTCGATAGAAAATATCAGCAATTCCCCAGTTTGACCAGGCGTTACCATACAAATAGTTAGCAGAGTCAGCCAGGATGATACTCTTTCTGTAAAGCATGAGTGATGACTCAAAATTATCAAGCTTAGATTCAATAGCTCCAAGATTTAAGTACGCTTCGCTCAAGCCTTGTTTGTTTCCAGCGCCTGAATGAAGAATGAATACAGTATCAAGTGCAGCGCGTGCTTCTTTCAGTTGACCTAGTTCTGTTAATACAACCGCCTTCAATGTTAATGAATGAGCCAGATCAGCTTTCAACAATTTTGCCGGTCTCGCCCGCAGCGATTCATTGGCTAACCTAAGCGCCTGATCATAATCACCCAGGAGAAAATTGATCCACCCTATCTTGGTGCGGATAATATATGTTTCAGTTTCAAAATTCTTGAGTTTGCTAAGTTGCAATGCATCATAAAGATTATTCAATGCAAGTTCATAGTCTCCCCGATCTGAAAAAATCTTGGCTAGATCAATCAGGAGCGTAACATACTTTCGGAACAGATCCATTTTAAAATAATAGTTGCGTGCCGAATCAAACAGAGCTTCCCCATCTTCAAATTTTCCACGCTGAAAAAGTATTAACGCCCGGATATGTTTAACATCATTCAGGTTTTCCAGATCGTTGGGATAGCGTGCCAGGATGTGATCAGCCTCATCCAGAAGTTTTTCTGCTGCATTCAGATTGCCCGTGAACAATTTGTTATTTGCCTGAATTGCCAGTGCATCAACCAGGTAGCTTTGATCAGGAAGTAATCTTCGAATGGCGATTGCCTTATCAAGATAATATTGCTGAGAATCTGGCTGAAAGCGCTGCCCAAAGAGGGCGCTCAAATTACGATATACTTTCGAAAGATTTTCTGCGTGACTGCTGTCCTTGAAAATTGAATAGGCCTTTCTCAGGTAAATGTAGGCAGAATCCATATTGACTTCTTCCAGGCCTGCATTACCAAGCTGAAGAAATGTGTATCCTTCATTTAATCTGTCGCCCGCCTGTTGTGACAATCGCAAACCCTTGTGAAGGCTTTCTCTGGCTTCTGCAAATTGACCAGACTGATACTCATAGACACCTCGGTACGTATGTGCAATACCCTCTCCTTTTGTATATCCAATTCTCTTCGCCAGTTGAATGGCCTCAGAACCGTATCGAGTAACTTTAACATTGTCGACCGAAATGAATTCGTAGGTTAACTGATTGAGAATATCAACCCGGTCTTTCTCTAAGGCTGATCGAAGCTTTTGTTCCAGGCTGTCAATTTTGCCGCCTTGCCCGATTGCAATCAAACTTAAAAAAGTTAAGGCAAATACCGCAAAACAACGTGAGAAAGGCATTTTGTGGGGGGAACAGAACCTCAAAGATAACGGTAAAACCATGAAGCAAAAAGCCCATGACCTTAACACGCCCCCCTATGATTTTAATGCCGTTTGGTTTAAAAAGTCTTCAAGGAAAGTGATTACCCCGTAATCTTTAGTGGATATAAAATCATTTAGTTGCTTCCTTAGGCCACACGTTATCCTTTGGGTCATTATCCGGAAATCTTCCGAACGGGTCGTACGTTATCTTCTTGATTTTGCGCGCACCAAAATTTAAATCAGCATCGAACGTTCTGTTTCCTGAAAACCAGACATCCACTGGCCATGTTACAATTGCGGTATTCTTATCTATTATTTTCGCATTGGGCATTGCGGCTAATGCAGGACCATTTTCTTCGAATTCAACTTTCAACACAACCGGTGAAGGCATTTGACCGGCCTGGTAAATTGTAACACGCGTCTTTTTTCCTAAAGCTTTGACATCCTGAATAGAGCCATCCACTGACTCAGTAGTCCATAACCAATAATACCAGAACCATTCGAGGTTTTGGCCGAGCTCATTATTCATAAGGAAAATATAGTCCCATGGCGAAGGATGTTTGAATGCCCAGGTCTTCGTGTACTTCTTCATCGCATTGATGACAGCTTCATCGCCAACAATTCCTCCTAACATCGAGAGCATAAGCGGTGTTTTGCCGTACGTTTGAAACCCATAACCAGAGCCTGCGTCATTAGCGCTCCACATCATAGAGGCCTCGTTTTCATTTCCACTGGAATAACGCTGACCAACGCCATCCAGATTCAACGGCTTTTTATTTTCATCCTGATCTGAATAAATATTCATGTACTGATTAAACCCCTCATCCATCCAGCCATAACGTGTTTCGTTGTTACCTACCATCATAGGCCACCATTGGTGTGCTGTTTCATGATCGGCTGCACCCTGATTGGAGTTGATCACCATCGGGTATTCCATACCAGCACTCGGGCCATC
>DASTYM010000087.1:0-2475 GCA_035764995.1 Cyclobacteriaceae bacterium
TTCAGGGAATGTAAAAAAAGTATACTTAGAGGTATCATCAAAAATGGTATCCAGACGATCCCAACATTCTGTCAGATTTTTTGGTTTTTTGTTGACTAATGTCTGAGCCTGAATTCTACCGACAACGCTAACGAAGATCAGAACAAGCAATCGCAATTTAAAATCCAGCATGCGCTACTTTTTGGGTCGAAGGTGTTTTGATGATCTCACGAATTTGATTCTCTATTTCATTCATGAGTTTCGCATCATTCAACAAAGTAGCAGCTTTTAGCTTTCCGCGCAAGGACATCACACGTTTAGGAGCCAATTGCAAAGACTTATCAAATAATGGCAATGCTTCTTTTGCCTTATTTTGTGAAAGCAAAAATTCTCCATACAATTCGTGCGATGGTTTTACCACCGCAGGAGGACCATACGAATAGCTCACACTTTCCTCCAGTTTAGATGCATCTGCCAACCACTTCTCTGCCGATTTCATATCATTTTGCATCCAGGAATTCATGGCACGAAGTTCCATTTCAATAACCTTGGAGAGATTGATGTCAAGCTCTGTGGCATTTTCACGGGTTGCTCCTCCACTTCCGCAGACAGCAATCCCCGCCTCACTAATTTTAGTTACCTCTGCCTTACGATCTTTTTCCATTTCATCGGTCAGATTAGCAAGCAAGGTTTTATTTCCATCATGATAGGCTTTCATACCTTTTACATACGCTTCAATACTCCGGGTAAGAATATTTAAATCTTTCGCATCAGTTATGCGAGTCGCAAAGGCCGATTGCCAGTCATCCGTTTCAGCCAGGTAGGTTGACTTGAAAAAAATTTCGTGAGTACGTGCCCGGGCTGAGGAAAGCTCACTACAGTATTTGATCATATTCTCCAATGCTTTCCTTGCATCCTCTGTGCGACCTTGTTGTAAGTAAGCGTATTCAAGCCAATGATAGGAGTGATATCCGAGGGCATCATTAGTCAAACTTTTTCTTTCTTTTCTGTTAACACTTGCCTGCCAGGAGTTCTCATTAGAGCTTACCACCTGATCCCACATCCCGAGCGCTAAATAAATGTGAGTCGGCATATGAAGGGCATGCGCTGCATCCGGTGCAACAACAGAATATTCATCTGCGACTTTTACAGCCTGACCCGCATGGTATGGATCGTCATTGGCATGAATAAAATAATGGAGTGCTCCCGGGTGATTGGGGTTTTCTTGCAGTATCTTTTCGGAAACACGTGCACTCTTTTGATAAACTTCATCGTTGCGTCCAACTGTCACCGAGCCCAGTAATGCCAACGCATAAAAAGAAGCAACTTCATGATTGTTGGGGTAGCGCTCATATAAACTCCCCATGTAATCTGCGTAAGCACGATCGCGCGATGCCTTTGTTCCGGCACCATACAATACTTCGATGGACTTGATAAATTCCTTTTCAAGATCAGTTTTTGCCTTGGCAATTCTTTCATCTGGTGTTTTACCCAGCTTTAATAGTGTTGCAGTTCCTTTCTCAAAATCCTGTTCTTGCCAAATCGAATGATTATAGGTCATGGCTTCACCCCAATACGCCATTGCAAATTCAGGATCAATTTTTTGCGCCTCGCGAAAGGCTTCAGCCGCATCCTGGTATTCGAAACTGTGTAACAAGAGATGGCCCTTCTTAAAAGCGGCCTTCGCATCCTCAGAGCCAGTTACATCAAAGGTTAATTCACCCAGCTTGTAGTGTTCCTCTTTTTTTTGAGGAGAACAGGCAACAATCAATATCAAGAGAAAAATCGCCAGGGCCTTCATACTTCGTGGATTTAGGTTAGTTAAAGTTAACAGTTCTTTATAAACTCTTCCACAAGTAAAGAGTAGCATAAGCCTCCCATCCTTTATATTTCTTAAAAATGCGTTTTACCTGCTCCAGCGTGGGTTTTTGCTTCATCTTTTTAAGGTTTTTAATAGCATTGTGAATGCCTGCATCTTCTAATGGAAAAGCATCGGGGTAACGGAATGTTTTCATCAGCGCATAGTTGGCCGTCCAGTTGCCAACTCCTTTTACCTTCATGAGAACTTCTTTAGCCTCCTGTAAAGGCATTCCTTTCAGCTTTTCCTTTGAGATTTCTCCGTTCGCAAATGCCTCGGCAATATTTACAGCGTATTTACTTTTTTGTCTTGAGAATTGAAGTGGCAACAAGTCAGCATCTCCAAGCATGGTAACACGGGCAGGTGTTGGAAACAAAAAATAGTGTTGATCCTTCCATAAAAGTCTTTTTCCAAAATTTTCTACAAAGCGTTGCTTTAAAGTATACGCGAATTGCAAATTGATCTGCTGTCCCAATACGGCCCACACCAGCGACTCAAATAAATCCGGTTGTCCAATGATGCGATAGCCAAAATGCTTCTTCACCAGTGGTTTTAACAATTCATCTTTCCTGGCCAGTTTGTAAAATGGAATGAGATCCGTTTCCAGATCAAACCATTCAGTTACAAAATTCTTTACA
>DASTYM010000088.1:0-3908 GCA_035764995.1 Cyclobacteriaceae bacterium
ATTGTCATTGGTGCAACCGGAATTAAAATTCTCTCGTCTAATGCATAAGACAATTATGTATTAGAGAATTATGCATCCTCCTGAACTGCTCAAAGGAACTCTCCAGACTATCATCCTGAAGATTTTAAAGGACAACGGCAAAATGTATGGCTATGAAATCACTCAGCGGGTAAAAGAATTATCGGCTGAGCGGATTTTGTTGACTGAGGGTGCCCTATATCCCACACTTCATAAGCTGGAGGCTGATGGCTTATTGCAAACTGAAACGGTTATGATCGGGAAGCGCATCCGAAAATATTATTCGTTAACTTCAGAAGGTTCTGGTCTTGCCCAGGAACGCGTTGCAGAGTTTATTGATTTCATTAAAACGATGACCACCGTTCTCAAAATTCAAACGGCTTGAGATTAACGAACGACCATATTGATTACATCACAAAAGATCTCACCTACCGCGGCATCATTGCCGAAGAAGTTCAGGGCGAGTTAATTGATCATATCTGCAGTGCTGTTGAAATTGAAATGAAAAATGGCACACGCTTCATCGAAGCCTATCACAAAGTTTTGCATCAATTCGGTCATAATGCCGGACTTCGCCAAACACAACAACAAACTATTCAAACTACTTACCAAAAGACATCTATCATGCTGAGTAATTATTTCATCATTGCCTGGCGCAATCTGCGTAAGCAAAGCTTTTATTCTTTGATCAACATCTTCGGATTAGCTGTGGGTGTCGCTGCATCGCTAATTATTGTGCTGTTTATAGTTGATGAATTACGCTATGATCAGTACAACACAAAAGCCGACCGCTTATATCGCGTTGAAGCGGGAATCAAGTTTGGTGGCAATGAATTCCAAATGGCGTATCGTCCTGCACCAGAAGCTCATGCTTTGTTGGAAAATTTTCCTGAAGTAGAATCAGTTGTTCGCATGCGGCCCAGCGGGTCTTACCTGGTTAAGCCCGCAGACAATGTTGACAATATGAAGGAGCAAAATGTGATCTGGGCCGACAGCACATTCTTCAAGGTCTTTTCAGTGAACGTTGTTGAAGGAAATGCTAAAACCGCCTTGGCTGAAGCGGGTGGTGTCGCAATCAGCAGGCGAGTTGCGGAAAAATATTTTAAAGGCAAAAGTGCGTTGGGACAATCACTTATCCTCGACAATAAGTACTATACAAAAGTGAACGCTGTTTACGAAAACATTCCTTCAGCTTCTCACTTCCACTTCGACATTATTGTATCGATGATTGGTGACTGGCCGATTGCGCGTGAGGCGAAATCAACTTCATTCATGAGTGAAAACTTCCTCGAGTATGTCGTGCTCACAAAAGGATCCAATCCAAAAGATCTCGAGAAAAAATTCCCCGCTTTCATCGAAAAAAATATGGGACCCGAAGTTGCACAGGCATTCGGTCCGGATTTTACGTTTGAAAAGTTCCGAGCCACCGGAAATAAGTATGATGTAACACTAAGACCCGTTACGGACATTCATCTTCACTCCAATGTTCGAGGAGAATTGGAACCAAACGGAAGCATCACTTACATTTACCTGTTCACGATCATCGCGGGTTTCATTTTAATAATCGGTTGCATCAACTTTATGAACCTGAGCACGGCACGATCAAGCAATCGCGCTAAAGAGGTTGGTGTTCGTAAAGTGATGGGATCTATGCGTTCACACTTGATTCGACAGTTTTTAACCGAGTCAACCCTTGTAGCGCTTTTCGCTTTTTGTGTTGCGGTATTTCTTGCATACTTGTTCCTCCCGCTCTTTAACTATCTGTCACAAAAGCAACTTCAACTGCCCTTTGGCGATCCCGTCTTCTACCTGATCTTAACAGCTAGCTGTCTCCTCATTGGTTTTATCGCAGGATTGTACCCTTCATTTTTCTTATCCGCTTTCAAGCCTGTCAACGTATTGAAAGGCAACGTTGCGCTCGGTATGAAAAGCGGAGCGGTCCGCAGTTCATTGGTAGTGCTTCAGTTTGTGATTTCAATTTTCCTGATTGTCGGTGCGATCGCGGTGAATCGCCAGCTCAACTTTATTCAAAACAAAAAACTTGGTTTCGAAAAAGATCAGGTTATTGTTATTCATGATACATATGCATTGCGTCCAAAAAATGTAGAGCCATTTAAAAACGAAGTACTTCGACTTGGATCGGTTGAGGCAGGAACCATTTCAGGATTCGTACCGGTCGAAAGTGATTGGTCGTGGAGAAGCAACAGCACACTTTGGAAAACAGGAAGTGAACCAACCGCTGAAAACATGGTGAGTTCACAGATATGGGAAGTTGATTACGATTATATCGAAACCTTTAAAATGAAAATCAACGAGGGGAGGGGATTCTCAAAAGAATTTCCTGGCGATTCACAAGCTATTGTTCTTAATCAAACTGCCGCTAAACGTTTGGGGTTGAGCAAGGATTTGATCGGAAAAAAATTAAGCACGTTTATCGGTGTTGCAGATCCCAACCATATTTCAAATTTGACCATCATTGGTATTGTTGATGATTTCCATTTCTCTTCCATGAAAGAATACATTTCTTCCCTCGGACTTATTCTTGGTAAGGCAGATGGAAGCGTGTGCTTCCGATTCCAGCCAAATCAGACTCAGGAGACCATTCAGTCGATCGAAAAGATATGGAAACAGTTGGCTCCCGGTCAACCGTTTCAATACTCTTTCCTGGATGAAGATTTCGCTAAAATGTATGATGCTGAACAACGCCTGGGAACAGTTTTCTCGTTGTTTGCTGGTCTCGCCATCATCATTGCATGTCTTGGGTTATTTGCACTTACCGCCTTTACTGCAGAGCAACGCACAAAAGAAATTGGAATCCGAAAAGTATTGGGTGCAAGTGTCAGCAGCATTGTTGTACTGCTCTCAAAAGAATTTGGCAAACTTATTCTGATTGCATTTGTGTTCTCAACACCTATTGCGTGGTGGTGTGTGAGTAAGTGGTTGGAAGGTTATCAGTACAAAGTTGAAATCGGCTGGTGGATTTTCGTGTTGGCCGGATTTATTTCTCTTGTTATCGCGTGGATCACGATGAGCTTCCAATCAATCAAAGCTGCGTTGATGAACCCTGTGAAATCACTCCGGAGCGAATAATATAAAATTCCAATATCCAAATGCCAAATCTCAATCTGGAACACGGATTGGAATTTGGCATTTGTGATTTGGAGTTTCCCTCAGTCGGGTTTCTTGTAGAACACAAGCTCACCTCCTTCGTCTCCCAAGGCTTTCAATGGATTGCCAATCGGGGTTTGGTTAGTATCTTCTGCAACTTGGGTTTTCACGTATTGGATCATTTCCGATACCGCGAACTTGTCCTTTTGGTTGTCCTTTAGGAATTGAATTACGCGCTTGGCAAATGGGCTATTGCTGCCTACGGACCCGTCCGACACCGTTTCGAGTCGGCCAGAGGCCAAGCCCCAGCGCGATTTGAATTTTTCAACGTTTTCAGTGTAGCCTCTGCGTGAATCGGCAAATAAAGCCCCCGAAAAACACGCATCCGCCACCAAAAAGGTGTGTTGAGAGTTGATACTGCCCAAAATCTTCAAAATCTCCGTGTTGGACACGTAATCTCCACTTGAATTCACCTCGGCATCAACAGGGATCCAATAGCCTTCATTCAAAAGGGGATCAAAATAGCCGTGGCCAGAGAAATAAATAACGAGATTGTCCTGGGGCGTTACCTTTTCAATCAATCCACGCAAGCCCTTGTAAATATTTGATCTTGTGGCTTGCTCGTCACGTAGCAGCGTAACGTTAGCGAAATCGAAATTGTATTTGTTCATCAGCAGCGTTGCAATATCGCTTGCGTCTTTCACGGCATTGTTCAGCTTGGGCCAATGTTCATAACTGTTGATACCTACCACAAGCAAATAATTTTTTGCAATGGCAGGATT
>DASTYM010000089.1:0-10008 GCA_035764995.1 Cyclobacteriaceae bacterium
ATGCCCAACGCCAGCCACATATTGGACAGGAAATTGGAAACGTATGTTATCGTTGATGTGGAATTCCTCTTCTTATAATAAAGTATAGTCGTTATTACGCCTGCAATTGCCAGGAAAGGAAATGGAACAAAGTAAAGCTGGAAAGATGTAAACTGGTGCAGGAAAAAGAACAAGAAACTGGCAATGGCAATGAGCCAGCCCCAGAGCAAAAACGGGAAACTGTTTTCACGGAGACTCTCTTTCGTACGTGAGATTGCATCTGCGATTAATCGCAAGCTCTCTTCTGGGGATTGAGTGATTTCCTTTTGCATCGTTAATCTTTTAAGGCTTATACGTACTTTTATTGATTTAGTTTGCGTCACAGACTAAATTTGTTAAAAAAGTGGACAATTTGTGGCAAATACGTTAGGAATCTCCAGGAAGAAGTGCCATTAAAAAGGTGGAAACTGAGTAGCATACTGGAAACTTGAAGCAAATTCCAGGAAGAAAATTTCACGCAGCGGGATCACAAGAAGGCCTCAGAAAATAAAATCTGAGGCTTTTTTATTGCGCTTAACATTAAACACTACTTCCGTGTATCAGAACTCAATCAACCTTTTTACTGCATGATGACTCCGAACTCGCACAAGATGACTTTTTTTCAATTGCTCCGGTATGATTTATTTTGGGCTTTAAAAAGGTCTCTTTCGCCTTTTCGGCCCATTCTTCTTTTACTAACTCGAAATCCTTTACGAAGTCTGGGTTCTGAAAAAGCATATTCACAAACTGTCGCGCGAATATTCTTCCCGACTCAGAGTCACTGGGATAATGAACACCAAGTATCTCCCGAGAGTGTGCCATGTCGTAGGCGTCTTTTATAAATACATCGGTAAATTCGGGCGCAAGCTCCTGATAGATGTATGCATTAATATATGAGTTAGACGCATGGCCACTCGGATACGCTGCCCAATCGGTTTCCTGCAGGTTCTTTATATCGGAGTCAATGAACACTGGCCGGATGCGTGCATACTTGAACTTCAATGACCATATAAAATAGCTGGCATCACGCCAAACATTGGCGATAAGATTGGCTGTTACTGGGAGATCATCTGGATTAAACCATGAACCAATTGAACTACCGATGTGAAAAAGATTTCTTCTGTACATCGTGTATGTTGAATCCTCTGGCTTCACACGCAAATTGTAGTAGATGTCGGCCATATAGAGACTTGCCCTGACTTCTTCGTCTGTTCTTGAATTCTGAAGAGCAAGTAGGTAATTGATCTCCGCGCGTGTTTGCTCAGAGCTATTGGCAGGAACCTCAGGAATTTTGAAGTCATCAACTGTAACACTTTTCAAATAGACTGGTGTCAGACTCATTCTTCGATCTACCGTCTCTTTGTCAGTAATAAATTTCTGCTTGTCTGTTTCCTCATTGGAGGATTTGGGTTTAGGACTGAAGGCCGATAGCTGTTTGTAGTGGCCGCGAGCGGGAGTCAATGCTCGTTGAATTTTTCCATTTTGTCCATGACCTGCTGTGAATAATGTCAATAAAATCAGTGTTCCCAGGATTTTTTTCATACCATGAAGTTTTTTCAAATAAGACGGATGGGCCAGAAAAAAGACGCAGGGAAAACATGCGTCTTTAATCCATTCCTCACGTCTTTAGTATGAGTGAAAGGTTCACTTATTCATTAAATAACTAAAACTTAAAAAATATGGTAACCGAGAAAGATCCTGGCTGTTGCGATGGAGAATGCTGCGGTGGAGTGTGTACTCCCGGCTGTTGCTAAAAAACTAAGGGCAGATTTCTGCCCTTTAATTCACTTCTTGTCGACATGAACATGGAACCCTGTCTTCACAAACAATTACATTGCCATACGAATCAAATTTGATTTGGTAAGCCGCATCCATTTTTTCTTTTAACATTTGCCTGGCACGTTGCACTCTCGATTTGGCTCCGGAATAGGAAATGTTAAGTTTTTTAGCCAGTTCAAGTTGAGAGAGATTGTTGAGTTCAGTTAGCTCCAAAGCATTCCGGTATTTCTCAGGAAGCGTTGTCATCATATCCTGAAGACACGTAACCACACAATCGTTGAGTGAATTATTTTCAACCTCCCAATCGATGTCATTTACATTGATGGTCTTTCCTTTGCTTCTGAAGTAGTCAGTAATTGTGTTGCGCGTGATTTGAAAAATCCATCCGATTAATTTGTCTGACTCTTTCAGTTGCCCAAGCCTGGAATGTACTTTCAGGAATACGTCTTGAATAATATCATCCGTCAATGCTCGGTCTTTCGTGTATCTGAATACAAATGACTTTAATTTGTTCTGTGTTTGGTTCCAGATAGAAATTTCAGATAGATTCATGGCAATACATTTAGATGTTGAATAACAAAGCTCTTACAGTACTCTCTTATCATGTTTCGAGTAGTTCGGAAGGCTTCAAGGATTTCCTCCTGACTTCCTGTGGCTTTAGCCGGATCGGGAAAATTGTGGTGTAATTTTGTTGCCTTCCCAGGGAACACAGGGCAAAGCTCATTTGCGTGATCGCAGACAGTAATTACAAAATCAAAATCAATGGAAGAATATTCATCAACGTGATTCGATGTATGCCCTGAAATGTCAATACTATCTTCTTTCATGATGGCAATCGCTTTGGGGTTCACACCGTGCGTCTCAATTCCAGCGCTTTTGATCACAGCTTTATCATTTGCAAAATGGCGCAGATAGCCTTCAGCCATTTGACTTCGACAGCTGTTTCCTGTACATAAGACAAGTACCTTTTTCATACCCTGAATCGATAAACCATACAAGTTGCTGAGACTGGACAAACAGATGTAAACTCAGAAGACGCTTTTACTTCAGTTGGAATATCTTCTCTCGCTACATCTGTGAATCCGTTCTTCAGAAAGAAATTGTGAGCAGTTTCTGTTAGAAGGTATATTTCCTTTATTGATTTATTTTTTGCTCGATCAATCAAGTCACTTACAATCTCCTTTCCAAGTGACTTCCCACGCTGAGTTTCATCGACTGCGACCGACCGGAGTAACGCGTAGGCTGAATAAAACTCCAACCCTCCAGAGCCAATTACTTTTCCGTGTTCATTCCGGTAACTAACAAATAGATTGTTCTCAAGCTTAATGTCCTGATAGGGAAGATTATTATTTTTTAATATTGTGATTATTTCATCCAATGAATTATTGTGGCCGACTACTTTCGCTTCCATATTAGCAGCAGTTTTGTCCTTTATAGCTTTCAAAAAGATCTCCGATCACCTTCTTTGCTTTTTCCCATGCCTTTTCATCGATACAATAACACACAGAGGGACCTTCAATATCTCCTTTAATTAACCCCGCCTTCTTAAGTTCATTCAAATGCTGAGAAACGGTTGATTGCGATAATGGTATCTCATCCACGATATCGCCACAAACACATGACTTGGTTTTAACCAGGAATTGAATAATGGCTATCCTGGCTGGATGGCCCAGGGCTTTCGTGATCACAGCCATGTCATTTTGCGTCTTTGTGAATTCTTCTGTTTTGGTCAGTCCCATATGATATACTTATCGTAAAATTACGATAAAGGTTTCACAGAAAAACACATTTTAACATCAGAATGAGTTTTTTATCAAAGTATCAGAAGATTCGGAATGGCTTAAAGTGTTTTAGTGATCTTTTGCCTTCTCTCAAGAGACATGGCGAGGAAAACTAAATTCGATATTGCTCATGAATAATTTTTCACACTAAGACGCAAGCCGCGATGTCTGATGAAAGCTCTTTGAAGAGACACTTATTACTTCAGGGCCAACGTCTACATTTCCTAAGGGTTGAACTGATGAATATGATTCTGATTGATACTTGTCCGTTACCAGCTGAATGAAGCGGAATTCTCAGAGCAAATACCAAATACTAAGTAAATAAAAGATCAACACCCTGTAATTGCTGCAATACTTATTTTGGTCAGGTCTTAGTGTTATTGAGTAACCCTTGATCTTGTAATCTCAACATTTGCAGATAAAAATATTTTGTTGCAGCAAAAACAGGGTATGCCGAAAACCTGACAAAGAGTAGGCAAAAAGTAAATCATAAGCATTATGATTAAAACAAACCTAAACTCAATTAAAAAATTGAGCAAGAAAGAACAAAAAGCAATTGTTGGCGGAGCTTGTTCTGATGGTAGTGGTTATCCGCAATACTGCCCTTCAAAAGGCTACAAAACATGTGAATCTGCCTGTCCAGGCGGATGGCCTTGATCGATTTAGTTTTGTAGAGCAAACTCAATGCCCCGAAATCCGGGGCATTGTTTTTAAGCCTCAGCAAACTAAACCTTTGATAATTGCTAATCTGAAATCCAACCCTAACCTATTTGATTTTAAAATGTAGCCCAAATAGTATGTCAAACCAACTAATTTCTGTAATTCATCAATGGCTTTCTTTAATGAGTATTTCGACAGAGAAAAAATACGTAAGCCAACGTCTGCTGTCACACCCGAATTACCCCTCTGCGTTGTGTATCACAAGTTTATTAGACGATTTAGGCATTGAAAATGGTGTAGTCAAAATAGACGAAGTACAACTGTCAGAAATACCAACTCCTTTTTTAGCGTTTATAGATCGTGAAGAGTTCGCAATTGTAACAAATCTTGAAAGGATTGAAAATTCAATTGAGAATTTTAAATCTCGCTGGAATGGAATAGTGATTTACGCAGAAAAACCGGCAGAAATTGTTGTGCCTGATGAATTAAAGAAAATTAAAAATTTACAGCACGGCTTGAGAATGAAATGGGCCATGGCAATGATTGTGATGGCCGTTTTGTCAGGCATGGCTCTTGTTCAGTCAACCATATTAAACGCCATTCTTTGTTTACTAAGTATTCTCGGGCTGGTCATTTGTGGGTCTATTGTTTTGCGTGAGCTTGGAATAAATTCGGTTGTGTCGCAGAAGCTTTGCGGACAAGGTGAAAAAACAGGATGTGATGCAGTCTTGCACGCCACGGTATCTAAACTTCCTCTCGATATCAGATTCTCCGATGTTGGAGTGTCATTTTTTTCAGGGATTATGTTCCTTTTATTGATGAATGCTTATGTAACTGAATATTATCAGAAGACCGCACAGCTTTTTATCGCAGGAGTTAGTCTGGCAAGTATTCCCTTCACATTTTATTCCCTTTATTATCAATGGAAGGTCATCAAGCAGTGGTGCAGATCTTGTTTGCTAGTGGTTATTATTCTTTGGATAACAGCTGCCATGCAAAGTCAATATCCTTTCAATTTAAATTCAATTAATATCGCAAGTGCGCTGAGAATAGCTAGTATTTTTGTTTTACCAGGAACCTTATGGCTACTAATAAGAGCTCATCTGAACCATCATCAGGAATTGATAAACTCAAACTTACTTTTACAAAGAGTTTATCGAAGCCCTGAGTTATTAGAAAACCACCTCCACAGTCAGGGCAAAATCGATACTACACCATGGGATCATGACTATCAAATGGGAAACTGTAATGCCGCATGTCAGATCATTGTGGTAAGCAGCCACTTTTGTGGCCCTTGCGCAGAAACGCACGAACTTTTGCTGAGACTTTTGGCAAAACATCAGGATGAAGTGGGCATAACGGTCCGCTATCTGATTAAGAGTGATGAGCAGAATAGCCCCAAAACAACTCTTGCCCGACACATGCTCAAGCATGCTTTAGCGACTCAAGGCTTCTTAAAGGATCCTCAGCAGGTCCGGCAAATGCTGAGCTCATGGTATCGATGGAAAGATTCTGAAAAATTCATGGCATTTTATCCGGTAGCCAAAGAAAAAATGGATATGGATGTCGATGATTTATTAGAGCAACAGGAGAAATGGTGTAATACCTCTGAAATATATTATACACCTACCGTGATCATCAACGGCTATAAACTGGAAAGTCCGTATACGCCAACAGATTTATTAGAATTCAGTGACACGTTAATCGATCTCTTTTCCAGGGTTGAATCAACATCAGAAGCCTTTGCGTGATTCAGCACATTGAAATCAGTTTAATCAAATAAGAATGTCATTCAAAACTATTCTCCAAAAGGATTTAATGGATTGCGGGCCTGCATGTTTGGCGATGATATGTAAACATTATGGCAAGAGTATTGCCTTGGCGGCAGTCCGCGAAAAAACTCACATAGGAAAGCAAGGAGTAAGCATGTTAGGCATTAGTGAGGCCGCAGAGAGTTATGGGTTTCGTAGTCTTGCTGCACAGCTTACTTATGATCAGCTTATTGAAGAAGCTTTATTACCCTGCATAATACATTGGTCACAATCACACTTTGTAGTACTCACTAAGATTAAAAAAAAGTCATTTTTCAACAAAGCAGAAAAAATTGAAATAGCTGACCCCGCTCACGGTTTGGTTGATCTCGATCACGAAGCGTTTAAACAGAATTGGATTAGCGCCAAAATTGATGAAAAACCTGTTGGTGTGGCTTTGCTACTTGAGCCAACCCAGGATTTTTTTGAACGGGAAGAAGATCAAGCACATTCATCTAATGGAATAAGGTTCGAGACCGTTATCGGGTATGTGCTCAGGTATAGGAAGCAATTGATGCAATTAGTATTCAGCCTGGGTATTGCATCGCTTTTTCAGATGCTCCTTCCATTCCTGACCCAAAGCATTGTAGATACAGGCATTCAAACCGAGAACCTTCATTTTGTTTACATCGTTTTGCTGGCGCAGGTAGCCTTGTTCTGTGGAAAGCTTACAGTAGATTTTATTCGAAGCTGGATCTTACTCCACATTAGTACCCGCATTAACGTTTCCATATTAACAGATTTTTTTATTAAGCTCATGAAGTTGCCTGTTAGCTTTTTCGATAGTAAGGTAACAGGAGACCTCCTTCAAAGGATGGGGGATCATCAAAGAATTGAAACCTTCCTAACAGGATCATCATTGAATGTTCTTTTTTCGCTGATTAGTTTGTGTGTTTTCTCAGCTGTATTGGCATATTATAACAGCGTGGTTTTTCTGGTGTTCCTCGTGTCAAGTGTCTTGTACATAGGTTGGATCATCATTTTTCTTGATAAAAGGCGACAACTGGATTACAAAAAATTCCAGATTTCTGCTCAGGAGCAAAGTGCCACAATACAAATGATACAGGGTATGCAGGAGATCAAACTTCAGAACTGCGGGAGGCAAGTACGATGGAAGTGGGAACGAATTCAAGCTAAACTTTTTAAAGTCAATATGAAAGGCTTGTCCCTTGATCAGTGGCAACAATCGGGCGCACTTTTCCTCAACGAGGGGAAGAATATTTTGATTACTTTTTTTTGTGTAAAAGCAGTCATTGAGGGACAGATGACGTTGGGTAGCATGCTTGCGGTTCAGTACATCATTGGGCAATTGAATGGCCCCCTTGAACAAATGATTGATTTTGTAAAAGCGTTTCAACATGCAAGAATAAGCATGGAGCGACTAAACGAAATTCATTGTATGGAAGATGAAGAGCCCGTTCAAAAAAGCCTCATCAAAAAAATACCACGAGGGTTCGCCAGACAATTGGTTGGGGGTAAAGGGACTCCTGATTTTCCTCAGACCAACTTAGTGGCGGAACTAACGCAAGATGAAAACATGGTCAGAGAAACTGTAAGCTCTGAAAGTCTCTTTCCTTCCATCACTTTCGATAAAGTAAAGTTTACATACAATGGTGCCGGCAACAACCCTGTGCTAAAAAAAATCAGCCTCGAAATCCCTTCTGGAAAAACTACGGCAATCGTTGGAGTGAGCGGAAGTGGCAAGACAACTCTACTCAAACTCCTTCTTAAATTTTATGAACCACAAAAAGGCAGGATATATCTCGATGAAACACCGTTGAGCATGATGAGCCACCAGGTGTGGAGAGATCACTGTGGGGTGGTTATGCAAGACAGTTATATTTTTTCGGATACGATCGCGCGCAACATTGCGGTGGGCGTTGAAACGATTGATTTAGAGCAGCTCCGGTATGCGATCAAGGTTGCCAATATTGAAGAGTTTATTCAGGGACTTCCCCTGGGCCTCAATACAAAAATTGGCCCGGATGGTATTGGAATTAGTATGGGGCAACGTCAACGTGTCCTGATTGCCCGTGCGGTGTATAAGAACCCCGACTATATTTTTCTGGATGAAGCTACAAACAGTCTGGATGCCAAAAATGAAAGTGTCATTATCGAAAACCTTCAACGGTTTTTTAGGGGTCGGACGGTAGTAGTAGTGGCTCACCGTTTAAGTACAGTGAAGCAGGCTGATCAAATAATCCTGCTCGACAAGGGAAAGATTGCTGAGAGAGGAACACATCAGGAATTGGTTAATCTTAAAGGCAATTATTATGCACTGATAAAGAACCAACTTGATTTAGGGGACTGACTCTTTATGGACAAGCGGGTAGAATTGAAATCGAATGAGGTCGCTCCTGGAATTGACAATCGTCAACCTCCATTAAGTAATGACGTCCTTATTAGTGACGAGGTTAACGAGATAATATCCCACCAACCTAACTGGATAATCAGGCACGGTTTATCCCTACTGGCTGCTGTAGTTCTGATTCTCATGCTATTGAGTTGGTTCATTCGCTATCCGGATACTATACAGGTATCGATGAATATTGTTGCGCTTAACCCTCCCATAAAAATTTTGTCAGGAAGTGAGGGGAAGCTGCAATTGCTATTGGTCAAAAACGGAGAGCATGTTGAGAAAAACCAACCGCTCGCTTTCCTTCAAAGTACAGGTAATCATCATGAGGTGATTAGCCTGCTAAGTTGGTTAAAGAATGTAGAGAAGTCAGTGCAGCAGGACGGTATAAAAGCATTGAAACGGGTTCAGCCTACTCATTCCACTTCTCTTGGTGAGCTACAGGAGCCCTACAGTGAATTTCAATCTATTTACCAGGAAACAATCGAAACCCTTCCCAACGGATTCTATACCGAAACAATTGATGCAATCATAAAAGACATGAAATACATCGATGAGCAGAATAGTATTGCGATGAAGCAAAAGCAACTTGCACTTGAAGATTTTAAAATACAAGAGAATGAATTTAAGGTGCGTGAACGTCTGGCCAAAGAACAAGCTATTGCCCCTCTGGAATTTGAGCAAGATAAAAGTAAGTTGATAGCCAAATCAACTGTTGTTCAGGAAATGGAAACACAACTGCTTAGTCAAAAAATTGACACCCATAACAAGCGAAAAGAAGTAATGAGCATTGAAAAAAGGATTACTGAAATGCAAAGCAACTTTCTCCCTTCGCTGCTGGTTTTCAAAACCCGGATTGAAGATTGGGTTAATCAATATGTTGTATTGTCACCTGAAAGCGGAAAGATTCAGTATGTTACGGCACTGCAAGAAAATCAGCCGTTGAGTAACGGACAAGAGTTATTTTATGTGGAACCTCCAAATAGTCAGTTTTATGGAGAAGTCATTGCTAATCAGAAAGGTTTTGGAAAAGTGACGGTAGGTCAAGACGTAATTGTGCGAGTGGAAAGTTACCCAAGCACTGAGTTTGGGTACTTGCATGGAAGAGTTACTGCTATCTCTTCTCTATTGGTAAATGACAGTTATTGGGTAAATGTTGAATTACAAGATGGATTGCACACGAATTACGGAAAAATAATTCCATTTAAGAATAACATGAAAGCCCGGGCCGAAATTATAACGCAGGAAAGGCGATTACTAAAAAAGATATTTTCGGCAATTGTTGATGGAATGGAAAGATGAGCATGAAACTTGAGTCATCCGAGCCACAAAGGGAATTTAAGCAGGTTCCTCACCCTTGATAGGGATCATTTGCTCATCAAAATCACCAACCAATACTGATTCTTACAAACCCCTAATTGTTTAGGAAAAGCATCCTGAACCATAGCTTAATTGCCAGTGAACCCTGGCCGCATTAAAAACAAAAAATCTGAATGCAATGGTCGCTATATTAAATGGTTATAATGATAACTTGAGAAAACGAGTTGTCATCGTTGATGCCCCGGAGTTTGCAAGTCTCCTGCGTCTTATCCTTGATTCGTCA
>DASTYM010000090.1:0-6567 GCA_035764995.1 Cyclobacteriaceae bacterium
CTTGAAAGATTCTGTCTGTCTTTCAAAGTCACCTGTCCAGCGTACTTCTACTCCAGCTGCCAGCGGTTTTTCGGCCAGGGATTTATTGATGCTCTCTGCTAATGTTCCAGATGTAACGCCTAATACGTTGCTCTTCAATGTTACAGAAGTTCTTCTGTTTTTTCTCTCCAGCATGGATGGACCGCTGCTTTGCTTGATGGTTGCAAACTGTGTCAGTGCAATTTGTTCTCCCTTATTATTGACAAAGGTGATCGCTTCCACATCTGAAGGATTGCTTCTATCGAATTCATCCAACCGCACATTGATATCATACTCATTGTTTCCAACACGGTATTTGGCATCAGTATTTCCGGAGTACGCATTTTGTAAGGTTGACCCGATTTGCCCGATACTCAAACCAAGTTGCGCCAGCTTTTCACGATCGATATCAATAGCCAGCTCGGGGCTCCCCTCTTCCACACTTACCGATACATCGTTAGCACCCGGCATGGCTTTGATTCTTGCTGCAAGCTCTGTTGCTGACCTCATGAGTTCTTCTTTATTTTCACTGTTCAATACAAGTTGAATTGGTTCTTCAGATTGCGTGATACCAATCACCACAGAGTTCACTTCAAGTCCTGAATATGTTTCTTCCAAATATTTTTTCACATTCAACATGAAGTCTTTGGAAGTCAGCTCACGTTTTTCAACGGGCACAAGCCCCACCGTTAATTCAGTTTTATTTTCACTTCCAATGGTTGCCACCATTGCTGATGTACTCGCTCCACCCACGTTTGAGAACACAGTTGCTACTTCTGGTTGCGCCAGCAGGTAATTCTCGATTTCGAGTGTGCGCAGGTTATTCTCAGTGATGGAAGTGCGTTTATCGTATTCCAATTTGATTTGTATTTTACCACGATCACCGGCAGCAACCATTTCCTGACCGAGGATACCCATCTTCATAATAACGCCTGTCATCACGAATGCACCCAATACGATTCCTGTCATAATCAGCTTATGAGTGAGTGTCCACTTCAACTGATTGGTGTACCAGTTCGTCAGTTTGTCAATCACTGATTCGAATGCCATTAAAAATCTGTGGAAGAAATTGTCTTTCGACAGATGTGTAACCTGCCCAAAACGGGAGGCCAGCCATGGTGTTAGTGTATAACACACGAACAAGCTCATCAGGGTTGATACAACGATCGTTACAGAATATTGACGAAGCACGTCTCCAATGATTGTATCGATCATCGTGATCGGAGCGAACACCACCACGTCTACCATGGTGATGGCCATTGCAGAGAAACCAATTTCTTTGCGACCGTCAATGGTTGCCTGCACTTTGTTTTTACCCATGTGCAAGTGACGGTGAATGTTTTCCAACACTACAATTGAGTCATCTACCAGGATACCAATCACCAGCGACATCGCGAGCAACGTCATCAGGTTGAGTGAGTATCCAAATGCATACATCGCAATGAAAGTTGAAAGAAGAGAGGCCGGAATCGCCACCAACACAATCAATGAATCACGGATACTATGTAAGAACAGTAGCATCACAGCCGCTACCAAAATAATCGCAATGATCAAATCATGCGTTACAGCATCGGCAGCTTCCAATGTAAACTCCGAGGTATCATCGGCTATGATAATCTTAACGCCCTGAGCTTTATATTTTTCCTCGATAGAGGCAATTTTCGTTCTCAACTCTTCGCTGATCGTTACGCCATTCGCATTGCTTTGTTTTTTGATACTGATACCAATTCCTTCCTGACCGTTAAAACGGTTGATTGAGAGTTGATCAGCGCTTCCATCCACAACATCGGCAACATCCTGAATGCGAATCGGTCCGCCTTTCGCTGTTGTGATGATCAAATTCCTGATTTGATTGATAGAAGAAAATTTTCCAGCCATGCGAACCGTGATTTGATCTTCACGGCTCTTCACTTTTCCTGTGGGGAAATCCATGTTGGCATTGCCGATCACATCCGTTACCTGCGACAAAGACAACCCATAGTGAATCAGTTTATTCTTATCGACATTCACCTGGATCTCGCGCTTTTGTCCACCGAGCATGCGGGTTTCGCCAATTCCTTCGATCTGTTGAATCTGCGGAAGGATTTCATTTTCCACCAAGTCGAATGATGCTTGTGCGTCTACCGAAGAGACAATAGTCAATTCGACAATGGGTCGGTCACTTGGAGAAACTTTTGATATAGAAGGTGATTCAACATCCTCAGGAAGCGTATTTAAGATATTGTTGATCTTGCGCTGCGCTTCCTGCTCTTTTGATTCGATGTCTGTGCCAACACTAAATTCGATCATGATCACCGATACACCTTCATATGATTGTGAGAGCACTGTTTTCACACGGTCAAGACTCGATACAACATCTTCAACCTTCTTGGTTACCGATTGTTCCACTTCCTCAGGAGATGCTCCAGGGTAAGGTGTAGTCACGACTAGCGTGGGCACTTCCATCGGAGGCAACAATTCGTAGCGAAGTGTTGTGTAGCAGAAGTAACCGCCTAACATTAAGACCGAGAAGATCACGATGATGATCGAAGGCCTCTTTATTGATAATTCTGTTAAGTTCATTCTTTTAAAAATTTAAGAGGGTTAGTATTTATTTCGCGATTTCTACGTTTGACCCGTCAGTTAAGTTGATTTGCCCTCCAATCACTACTACTTCACCAGCGGCAATACCTTGCTTCACTTCTACAGAGTCGCCATTGCTGGCACCCGTTTCGATTGATTTAAGCCTCGCCACATTTCCGTCAACCACAAACACTTGAGGATTCTTTGCTGAACCCAATAAGGCTGAGCGCGGGATGACGATTGAACTTTTGTTCAGGTCTGTATCCAGGAATGCTGTTCCATACATGCCAGCTTTCAGGGAAACCGAAGCTGTATTTTTCACGAGCACTTTTACTGAGTAATTGTGAGCGTTGTCTGCGCGATCAGCCACGTATTCGATTTGTCCTTTGCAAACTTTTCCGGGATAAACGTCCGTTGTGATGTTGATCCACTGATCTTCTTTGAACATTCCGATTTCTTTTTCAGGAACAGAAATTTCAAGTTTCAGTTGAGAAAGATCTGTGAGTCGGGCCACAGGGCTGTTTCCTGCTACTGAACCAAATTCGACATCCTTGAAAGTGATCGTTCCTGTAAAGGGAGCCTCAATTTTGCTCAGGTTGATCTGCTTAGAGAGTTGCTTCAGTTGAGATTCAGCATTTTTCAAATTCAACCGATAATTATCAAGTTGAAGCTGACTTACGCCACCACCCAATGAAGCGCTTTCATAACGACTTAAACTTCGTTTAGCTGTTTCATAATTTGCTTCAGCGGAAACATATTGCGCCTGAAGCAAGTCATCGTCAACCTGGACGAGTCGTTTGCCTTTTGATACAACATCACCTTCGTTGAAGTATACACCTTTTACTTCGCCATGTACTTGCGGAATGATCATCACCTCCTTAAAGGGAACAAAAGTTCCGGTATAGGTGAATGTGCGATCCAGATTCTGGAGAGAAGCTGTGTCGGCCTGAACCAGAACGCGCTTCTCGGGATTCAATTTGTAAACGTTTGCTTCAACCGTGGCCTTGTTGCTGAACAACTTGATGGTTGTTCCCGCAATCAATGCGACAGCTACTCCTGAAATTATAATCCTCGTTTTCATATTCTTTAAATGGGGTTTGTATTAATCTTTTATTTTTTTGTAATGTATTCTGTTACTAAAGTTCCGCTTGATTTCTTCCACGACAGCTCAGCCAATTTCAGGTTAAGAAGCGCGTTGCTGTAGTTTGTTCTCGCGCTCGTTAAATCATTTTGTGCGTTCAGCAATTCTGTAGTGGAGGTCAGGCCATTTTCAAATTCACTTTGTGATGTGGTGAACAGTTGTTCAGCTAAATCAAGACTCTTTTTGCTGCTTGTTACCTGGTTGCTGTTTGACAAATAGTTTTCAACCGCATCTGCCACTTCTTTTTCAGCATTGGCTTTCATCCTGGAAAGCGTGTTGATGTTTTTCTGCAGATCAACTTCCTTTTGTTTGATCTTATAAGACTTCTTGAATCCATCAAACACCGGGATCTTCAGAGAAACCGATACAGAACTGTTCTTGATCCAATCGTTGTTGATTTGTTCAGCCGGATTGAACTGATCGTTGTAACTCGCAAATCCGAATGATGACACGCCAACCAGTTGCGGATAGTAGCCAGCTGCCACATACTTTTTATCGTACTCAGCAATTTTGATTTGTTTTTTCTGCAATTGAATATCAGGGCGCTGATCAATATCGGCCTGGCCTGATAACATGATGATTTCTTCGTAGTTGAATGGTGCAACCGACAATTCCTCATCACGAACGTTTATCAAGTACTGGAGCAAGTTGAGATTCTTTTCGTATGACAGTCGTTGATTCTCATACTGATTTCGCAAATTCTCAAGATTAATCAACAGGCGATTGTGAACGTTTGCTGAAACTAATTCATTGGATTTGAGCGATTCGTTGATCGTAACCGTTTTCTCAAGGTTCTTGATGTTTTCTTGCAAGCGTGCAAGGTTATCCTGAAGCACCTGAACTGTGTAGTAGGTAGCAGTAACATTGTAGATAATATCTTCTTGTGTTAACGCTAACTTTACTTGCGATGCTTCGCGAACAACACGCGCTGCTTTTAGTCCTGTGAAAACAGACTGATCAAATAAAATCTGTTGCGACTGAAGACCTGCCGTTGTTGTCTGCGGTAAATTCAACACAAGTTTTGAGTATTGTCCTTCAGGTCCGCCAAAGGCTGAAGCAGGTGCATATTGCGATGGCACATCGAGATAATACAAATAGTTTGTGTTCAGGTTCATGGTGGGGAGCAAAGCACTTTTAGCTTCCTTCACCTGGAATTCACTTGACTGAACATCGAGCGAGCTGTTTTTCACCAGTTCGTTTCTTTCAAGTGCGATACGAATACATTCATCCAATGATCGCTGCTGGCCAAAGGCCGATGCTCCGATCATCAATAGGGTAATTAATAGTGGGGTCGATTTCATATTATAGTTTGAATATTTAAGTCAATCATTTTATAGCCATTGCCATCCATGCACCAGCGCACCATGCGCTGCGCGAGTTGGTCATTGCTGTATACATACAATGTTTGTTTGCTACTGTCTTGCTTGAAGAGATGAAAAGGATAATCACTGGTCACCTTTACAACTTTTGCTTCAGGAAGAAGCCGTTTGATTTCCTGGAAGGAAGAAAGCTTTAAGTCTTGATCACTCTTCTTTTCTTCCACCACGTCAACCACAATTTTCTGCTTGATATCGCCTAGCGATAGAATGACCGATTCCAAATGCTTCATCGACACGGATAGCACGATGATTTCTGCCTGTCGTGCAACCTTCTCGGGTAACGATAGTGAGACTTGTGGACCTAATTTTTCTGCGAAGGCATATCCCCCAGAGTACAAATGCAGGTCAGCGAACAATATTTTATGACCGCGCGATATCCAATGCTCACATAAGCGTTTTGAGAATTCGTTTAGTCCAATAACTCCAATTTCCATGTATGTTTTATGTTTGGCTTGCCCTTATGCCAACACAATACCAGATTGGTATTTTGGAGTTTATTAAAATGTAACTATCTGATAATCAATATTTATGATATATATTGAGTAGAAATCGTAACCCGGAAGACACTGAATAACTCCAAAAATTCATGGAGATTTTTGGATAACTACAAAAACGATTGGACTTGCCTAAGCATCTCGTTAATTTCAAATGACCATCTACCTCTCATTATGCTTCAACCTGAACAAACCCTCCAGCTTCAATTAGAAATAAGCGACACACTTACCCGACACACCACGCGAGCCGGAATCGGATTAGCGTTAGCGGAAGTTTTGAACCGGGTGGAGCCCTTTGAGTTTTTTCTTCACTCGATCTGGATACCGGGAGCGAAAACTGGATACCGTATCAGTAGCATTAAAAATCCGGAAGGAAAATTTGAAGTGTTTGACGATACGGAACTTGAAAACCTAAGGAAGTCAAACTTTGAGGCGTTTGTTCAAACAGGGAAATTTTTGATCGACCAGACAAACGCGGGCATCTATCAAGGAACGCTGTTAAAAGAGATTGCTGATAAGTTTCCTTCATTTTCAATTGGTTATTACCATCATAATATTCGCTCCATGATGGTATTGAATATGACGCATGAAAATGGGTTTAACCATGCGATGGTGATTTCTGATCGCAAAGAGAATGCGTTTTCACTTGATTGTTTTCAAACAGTACAAACATTGATGCCTCAGGTGAAGATGGCGTTTGATAACCTTTTTAAATATGAAGAGCTAAGACAGGAAGAAGAAAACAAACGGACTCAACTGGAACTTAACAATGTTTTGCTGAATCATACCAATCGCGAAGATTTTGGAATTGCACTCGCTCAAATCATTAATAAACGTGTTCCATGCGAACGATTCATTATTCGTTTATGGACCGGTGATGCAAACCTGGGTCATCGTCTGCCATTATTGAGAAACGAGAATGGAACCTTCAGCAGGTTTTCTGAAAAAGAGATGCTTGAACAAGCAGAGCGTG
>DASTYM010000091.1:0-5550 GCA_035764995.1 Cyclobacteriaceae bacterium
ATAAGCCGAAATACGAAGCAACAGAAGCGAATGAACGAGCGCCATATATAGAAATTCTTATTGACGAAGGAGAGTTGTCGGCTCAATTTCAAAACAACCTTCTGGAATTGTTCAAACCAAAAGAGCTCGAAGACTACGGAATAGGTGAAGAAAGATCATTTATAGAATTCAAGAGTTTCCGTGAACTTGGTTTGGACGAACTCAATCAATTAAAAGAACTCGGGGATGAATACTTCTATGAGATTTCTAGAGAATCACCTTTGCATTATGTTTCGGGAGAGGTAACTTTTAAATACTCAGACACAACATCTAAGGAGGCGATTCTAGATCAATTACGGTCCAAACTCGCCAACGACTACCAACTTGAAACCGAAGTGCTAAACGATGGAAGTATTAAGTTAACCGAAGCGGAAATTCCCCATTTACAAAAAATCATATCTGACAACTATGATTACCTTCTCTTCCTTAATAGAAACAACACCACTCAACTACGAGTTTTGATTAGGAATGATACAGCGCTGAATCAAGCAAAAGAGAATTTAAATTCAAGACTAAAAGAGCTTGGTTTTAATAGTGCTAATGTCTCAATCAAGCAGAATACGCAAACACTGATTGCAGAAATCCCGACTTTTATCTACGAAAATCGAGAAAAGGTTTTTGTTATGACAGGAGGCGGAAATCCGGCCAGTGAACTTTCTAGGGAATTGCAACTAATGGAATCCGTATCTAGGTTTTCGTCCACTCGGCCTTTCAATATGAAACCAGTTGACGGCCTGGAAATCGTTGGAAAGACTTTTCAAATTGTAAATGCAACTAAGGAGCAGATTAATTCAGCCCAAACAACACTCCAACAAACCTTCCCAGCAGTTCAATTCAGAAGGCTTCCCACGCAATACCATCTTAGATTAAAGCCAACTATAAGCAATGAGTTTCTTCGAGATTTCAAGACGAAGACGGACTTGCAAGGCAAGACCGAATTTATAATTTCAAGTTCAACGGTTAAAGTCACAGCAAATGATTTGGAGGATTTTAACCAACAACTTTCCAGATTGCAAAAGGCATTTCCATCTGCAACCATAGAGCCGAAGAGCTTTAATCCTACTTTCCAGCTACTTTTTAAGACCGACATTGAATCTCAAAGACAGAGTCTTCTTAATAAATTTGAAAATGAAGTAAGGAAGGAGGTGAAGGCAATTGTGGACTTCCAGGAAATCAAAAACTTTACAAGACTGTATTTCGAATTTTACTTTAAGACTGAAACGGAAAGAGAACAATTCAAGGCCTCAGTACGCTCAATTGCGACAAGGTATGTTGGCATCCTCGAACTTCGGTTAGAAAATGAATTTGGAAGAACAATTTATGAGTTATTTAAAAATGAGACTCTGGAACTTGAGAAGGAAAAGGAAGTTGCGGGGAATGTGCGTCAAGCCACCTTCATTTATTTAACCCCAGATCAAAGGCAACAATTGAGTGAGGCAATTGAACATTTAGGGGATGACGCTTTTTTTAGAGAAGGCTTGGAGATTGGAAGATTGATCAGGAAGGATAAGAACAGATTGAAATTTCAGATTACGGAGGATTTTGATCAGAGGCTGAATGCCAGGGAGGAAGATAGGATCGATCTTGATGAAATCAGAAAGGGCTATATCAAGCCGATTTTTCCGGGAGAACTTGCGAATATCGGAAGGATGATCAGGGCCATGAAAAAAGTAACAGAGCCTGGAGTAAGGGCCGGATATCCAGTGAATGAAAATCTCCCTAATTTTTTGTTTGACCCTAACGAGGCACGTCAATCGGTGTTTGATATTGAGTATGAAAAAAGGAAGCTGCTTGAGAATTTGAACGAGCCATTGCTTAGGGACCAACCTAAGCAAATTGAAGCGGTGATTAAAACTTTGACGGCAAAAGACCTAGCACTCATACAAGGACCACCCGGAACTGGAAAGACTACGGTTATTGCAGAGATTATTTGGCAAACAATTCTTAACGAACCAGGAGCAAAGGTTCTTATTACGTCTCAGACCAACTTGGCAGTGGATAATGCTCTGGAAAGAATCAAGGGAAAACAAAGTATTAGACCGATTAGAATAGGTAATACAGAAAAATTTGAGAATGAAGGGAAGGTCTATTCTAACGAAAGAATAAAAAAGTGGATTCAATCGAAAGAGAATTCGAAGGAACTGGGTGTTTATTCTGACAACGCGGTTGCAGAATGGATTGAGAATATTAAAAGCAAATGTAGCAATGAGGAAAAATACTCCAGTGCAATATCAAAATGGCGAGAGGGATTGACTGAAAAGAATCTCTTTGTTAAAAACACTTTTTCAAATGCCTACTACAAACATGTAAATGTTTTCGCGGCAACTTGTAGCGAGTGCGGCAGCAAGAACTTCGCTGAAACCTATCATTCACTCTTTCAAAAAAACATCGAAAAACCATCAGATCCGGAGTTTGATCTAGTCATTATGGATGAAGCGAGCAAAGCCACGCCCCCTGAATTGGTTTTGCCACTCACTCTGGGTAAGAAAGTTGTCATTATTGGCGATCACAAGCAACTACCCCCCATGATCGATGAGAAGGAATTTGGCGAAGCTTTAGAAACAGTTGACGCAAAGTCTCTCATTGAATCTTGGGAGAAAAGTGACTACAAAATTTCCCAATTTGAAAAACTTTTTAAAAACGCACCCAAGAGTTTAGTTACAAGCCTGGACACTCAATTCAGGATGCATGAGCAGATCATGAATTGCATATCACAGTTCTACACAGATCAGAAGGAATTGGAACAAGGCTTGAAGTGCGGAATAAAGGATGAAATGGATATTCCGGATTTTAGCGTGAAGGCTAGCAGGTGGCACGGCATAAAATCTGAGCCATTCATAACGCCCGATAAACATGCCATTTGGGTCAATGTCGAAACTCCCGAAAATATAGTAGGCACATCTTTTGAAAACGAAGGCGAAATTGATGCATTGCTGTTAGTACTCCGAACATTATTGAACGCGTCTGGCTTTGAAGATTATTTATGTAATCAGACCAAAGAAGAGGATAAAGAAATCGGAGTGATAACCTTTTATAGCCCACAAAGGCAAAGGATTGCCAAGGCTCTGTATCCACATTTTACCAAAAACGATTGGAGAAATTTTGAGTTACATAAATTCGAGAACGAATTCCAAATACCATTTCGCGTTAACACCGTTGATAGGTTCCAGGGGATGGAAAGGAATATTGTCATTATCTCAACAGTAAGAAGTCACCTTCAGTACAAGTTTGAGAAAGGAAAGAGAATTCAGATAGATAATAACCGGTATCCGCGCGCTCTTGGGTTTGCAAGGGAGTTACAGCGAATTAATGTAGGTTTTTCCCGCGCGAAACGTCTACTTATTGTGATCGGCAACGAGTCACACTTCTCGCACAAACCCGAATACTCTGAAGCAATTCAGAAGATGCATCGGGTAGATATAGCCCAACTTCAAAATCTAACAATAAAATGAATCGCTTGTCCAAGGTTGCAAGAGAGCTAAACGCGAACATCTCCGATGTTGCGCTTTTCTTGCGCAGTTATGGTTTTAAGTGTGAGGAAGACCCTAATGAAGAACTAACCCTTGAACAAACTGACATAATTAAGTACAACTATGCGGCCTTTGAAATTGAAAGGAAGAAGGAAACTAAGCTCAGAAGCAGTCAGAAAAAAAGTACTGATAATATCGCCACAGAGTCGGTTCCTTTAGAGTTGAGAATAATTGATTCGGCAAGTAAGGAAAAAAAACTCATTGAAAGGATTGTTGGTTTCACAGAATTCAACTGGAGCTTTGAAACGATGAAGTATAAAGGTGAATGTCTTCAACCGGTTGAGTTTAATCTCTTTGATCAGGTGATTTGCGATCTGCTACTGACGGAACAAATGACAGCTCAATCAATCGGGAGAATTCTTGGCTTCGATATCGAAAGGGACAACGCAGAAAGAGAAATACTTTCAAGAGCACTAACCGAATTAAGTGAGGATCGCATGATTGAGGGTAATGGGGCTGTCATTTGGCTTACAGATGTTGGAAAAGAATATGCAAAGAATGGAGTCAAGTTTTCAACTTATAAAAGGACCTTTGAATTATACTTTGATCGTGTTGCAGGGGTAGTTAATGGAGCAAAGAATATTTTCAGTAAGCTTAAAAGCGAAAAGATAACCACATCGAAAAACACGCCAGATGTGAGTTTTGACGAAATAAAGAAACTTGCTGAGCACCAAGCACCAGAAATTCATTTTCCAGATAAGAATTACCTGTTGCAATCTGCAGAGTTTATAAGTGCTGAAAGGTTTACGGCAAAAGTGTGGGTAGTACTTCTTGAGAATTTTCGTGACAATTCGTTGAGATCTCTTGTATATGACGAGAAAGACAATACAATCGTCAATATTCTTTCCGAGGCGCTCGACAAGAAAGAAGAGATAAAAAATAGCCTCCTGGAGAAATTGGTTAAAATTGATGATGGCATTGAATTTACAGAAGAGGATAAACAGAAAGACCAGTTGGATGTTGAGCTACAATTAATTGCAAAGCAGGTTGAAATTGATAAAGCCGTTGATAAAAAAGATACTGGTAAGGTTATTGAGATTCAAAAAGAAATTGAGTCAATAAGGCGGCATTTTAATTCCTTGGAATTTGAAGTTGAACTCAAAAGATTATTCGATGATACCGCTGATGATCTTTGGATAATCAGTCCATGGATACGTGTGGCTACTCTACAGAGGATACCTTTTTTTGAGAAATACCTCAAGAAAGGAGGAAGAATTTTTGTTGCATATTCAAAGCCTGAAAAGCCTGGCGATATAATGGCCTATGAGGAACCATTAAATAAATTGTTAGACTTGGAGAGGAAGTACCAAAATTTCTATCTACACCAATTAGACACCTTTCACTACAAAAATGTATGGTTACGGAAACAGGATAGTAACCATCTGTATTACACTGGCAGCTACAATATTCTGTCATTCTTTGTCATGCAAGGTTTTAAAAAGGTGAGGCAAGAGAAAATGACCAGGCTTGATTGGAATAAAGAGGTTCAAGCTGAATTTGCCGAGGTTGTAAAGGATTTCGGCTTGAAGTATGTCAATAAGGCAATTGAGGACTTCAATTCACTTTGCCAGAATGCGCCTCAAAAAATAACACGAGAGTATTTGCAAAAATTGAGAACCATTGACAACGCAAAACTGAAACCGTTTGTTGACCATGGTATCAAGGAATTCGATGAAGCTTTCCGACAATTGGAAGAAACCAAGTCCGTTAACCTGAATGTATACAGAAAGATATTCTTTGAAGATAAGATTGAAAGTTTTCAAAAGCGTACTGAAGAACTGGCACGGCACCCAATCACTCTAGAACAAAAAAGGGGTATGCAAGGTGATTTTGAAAGACTACGAGATGAGTTTATAGATTTTATGGACTTGCAAATTGGAAAAGCTCAACATGTTGCTGAGTCTATTGAAAACCTAAAATTAGTTCGTTCTCAAATATCTAAATCTGTAAACAAGTAGATAGTATCATTGCATTATCCCTC
>DASTYM010000092.1:0-4302 GCA_035764995.1 Cyclobacteriaceae bacterium
TAAATCCTCGGGAAGGCTTTGCTGGAGATTACCAAGGGCTTGCAGAAGCAATAGGCCGCCCATATTATCCTGAAAAGGTTGCGGTTAAATACGAGATAAAGTAACCACCAAAAAAGAACAGGCCATGACACAAGTAAGCCAGACAAAAAAGATTTTAAATTTCCTTCTTAACGGAGGGAAGCTAACCGCCATCGATGCTCTGAAGAAATTCGGATGCTTCAGGCTTGCCAGCCGCATAAACGAAATTTCACAGAACTACAAAATACACCGTGAAATGATCGTTACAAAAAGTAAGAAAAGGATTGCGAGGTACAGTATTCCGGTGTAAATTATTGTAAACAATTAACCCCAATAAAAAATGGTAACCATATATCCAAAATCAATGGAATTTAAAGTTCACTCACTTGTAGCTAATAAAAACATTGGCGATAATAAGAATGGCGCAATGAAGCAAGGAGATATGAAAGATTGTTTAATTATGGAATACTCAGATAAACGTTATGCGGTATTCACTCGTTCATGGGATGATTTTTTTTACATCGTTATCCCTAACCTGCAAGAGTTGCACGAAACCTTCAACGAGCAATTACAAATAAATTAACCATGAGAAATAAATCTCTAAGTTAACCAATCAGCTAACAATGTTTGTATGATCCATTACACATGGTGGACTAATGAAATGGAGCAATACCTGATTGACAATTACCGCAATCACGGTGATAAGCAATTGGCTCAAATGTTTGAGGATAAGTTCCCTAAGTCTTTTAAGTGGACGTTGAAGCATATTGAAAAGAAACGTCATTACATGAAATTAAAGCGAACATCAGCAGAAGTTCATAAAATCAGGTCTGATAATAACAAAGATGGAAGGCAATACAAATCTTGGTTAAAACGAAATAAGGGCAACAACGGAGAGGTAAGGAATTGGGGAGGAAAATTTTTTATCAAGATTGACGGTAAATGGATACCGGAACACAGGTATAGGGTTGGAGCGGTGACTGGTGAGGTAGTAAGGAAACATGAAGGTACACTGGTTGTAATAGATCGAAAGTCGAATCAAAAATTAAATTCAGAGATTAGAGCAAACAGGCACCCAGAACTTAAATTAACAATCAAAGCACTAAACCAATTAAAGAAAATAATTTATGGCAAAGAAAATACAAGACCTCAGGGAAACTCTTTTTGATACCATCGAGCAGATAAAGAACGGAAAAATTGATGTAGAGAAGGCTAAAGCAATTACAAACATTGCACAAGTAATTGTGAACAGCGCAAAGGCTGAGGTTGATTTTCTGAAAAATGTAAGTCAACAAGGCGACACTGGATTTATTTCTAACAAAAAAGAACTTAAAGCATGATCCACCAAACCGACATCAGCCGCGATCCAAAAGAATGGGATGGCAAGGACTCTCCCGAACTAACAAAGGACATAAAGGTACTGGCTCTTGTGACGTTTACTATTTTATGTTTAGTCGGAGCTTTTATACTTTGCGGCTTGTCACAGATGGGCTTTTTTGATTTGAATTTTTAAACTAATATTCTATGGCTGCAAAAACATATTGTAAATGTGGCAATGAGTCAACGGTCAGACCTCACATAAGCACCTACACAATGAAGGACGGTACAAAGAAAGTTTATCAAACCATTGACAAGCGTTGCGACAAATGCAGGGCCTCACAGAAGTTGAAGGCAGACAGGAATCGCAAGAGGTACGCCAACACGGATCATTTTATATTTAACTGTTTTTAGTCATGACCTACTACAAGAGCGCACTAAAGAGGGAGGCTAAGGCCGAGATAATTGAAACTATGTGGATGAACGGCATGAATCCAAAGGAGATAGCCGATGCGTTGGGTCATCCGATAGGCTACATTTACAAGTACGTAAGCATTCGAGATTTGAAGCTGAAGAAATTGAAGCAAAAGTTTTTGAAAATGGGGTTAAATGAGGTAAATTAGTATATTATGAAAAGGATACTTAAATATTTAGATCGCTATCCTGAATGGGTAAGTATTACATTTGTGGCAATTTCTTATTCAGTCATGGCCTGCATAAGTCTTACACTAAGTTATGCTATTGGTAAATTTTTCTTTGAACTTCTTTTCTCATGAGAACTTGTGAATGGTTAAATTAGGATTAATGGCCTGGAACACATGCAAACATCCCGAATGCGAAAACTGGACCTACAGATCAGACGCTGATTATTGCGAAACGCATAGGAGGTCCAATGAGAAACAAAAAACCGATGCCCAGAAACAATCCGAAAAGAGAGCCAAGATTTTAGAGAAGGCTAAGAGCAAGGCACCAAGAAAGACCATCAGTAAAAACCCTAAAGATTGGTCTAATACCTTTCTTTGCAGTGATGGGACAAGGGTAACTCAAGCAACAATAAACGACAATTTAAGACGACATTACGCAGTAAATGGGAAGAACGTAGTGTGTGATGGTTGTAGAAAAGCAACTACGGGACACGCACATATTATTTCACAAGCACGTTGTAAGCAAATAGGAAAAACTGAGTTAATTTGGCATAGGATGAATTGGTTCTACGGTTGCAATGAATGTAACGCAGCCATCGAAAACCCAAAAGGCGGTGCGTGGAAAGGCTTATTAAATATCAGAAAATGTTTATCTTTCATTAAAGAACACGATCCAGAGCTTTATGCTAAATTCCAATTGTCCTCAGTAAATCAAGAGAAACCAGTAATTTGAAAATACCGTTTATTTAGTTTAGTTTTGATGGGTATGGAAGCCGAAAATATCGGGATAAATCGGAATGAGGACGGAACCTTTGGAAAGGGCAATCCAGGAAAACCAAAGGGCGCTGTAACGAAGATTTCAGCTAAGGTAAGGGAATCCATCGTCAATTTCCTTGAATCAAACGTAGACCAAATACAACAGGATTTTGATAAGCTAAAGCCAAGAGAGAGGTTACAATTTGTTGCTGAAATATTACCTTATGCAACTCCTAAAATGGCCTCTATTCAATCAGAAAATGAACTAAACGTAACAGGTGGTATCACAATTAGATGGCAAGACCCTGACTTACCAAATCCCGAAAATAAAGGTAGCACTTGAATCTTACAAAGCCTTTAAAGAAGGCTATAGGATCATTTGCAATCAAGGGGGAACAAGGTCAGGTAAAACATACACACTCAATCAGCTTTTAATAGCCCTAGCGTTAAAGGATAAATGTTCAATTTCAATTACCTCAGTGGCCTTTCCGCATTTACGAAGGGGGGCTATGAGGGATTGGAGGCAGATAATGGAAAACAGTGGTTTGTATGATCCGAACTCACACGTACGCACAGAACAGGTTTACAACTATCCGAACGGGTCATACATCGAGTTTTTCAGTTCTGACAATAATCTTAAGGTTCGGGGGCCAGGTCGTGACATTCTTTTTTTCAACGAAGCCAATCTCACTGACTTTGATACGTTTACACAACTCATGTTACGGACAAGGAGAACCATATTTATCGATTTCAATCCGGCAGATGAATTTCATTGGATTTATGATAATATCCTCACACGACCTGATTGCTATTTCATCAAAAGCACGTACTTAGATAACCCATTTTTACCACATGAGCAAATCAAAGAAATCGAAAACCTTAAAAACGTTGATGAGAACTTCTGGAGGATCTACGGTGAGGGAGAGCGTGGTCACTCCGAAGGCGTTATCTATACTCATTGGGCGCCCTATTCTGGAGATAAGGCTGGGAGTGTGGCCTATGGCCTCGACTTTGGCTATAACAACCCCACCGCACTGGTTAAGGTTACCGAATTAGACAATGATTTGTACGCTGAAGAGAAAATATATCAATCACACCTTACAAACAGCGATTTAATACCACTTATCAAGCAAATTGTAAAGCCTCACGAGTTAATTTATTGCGATACAGCCGAGCCAAACAGGATAGAAGAATTGAAACGTGCTGGAATAAGGGCTATGCCAGCAAACAAGGACGTAAAACTTGGTATAGACTTCGTTAAAAGCCGTAAACTTTACGTAAATTCGCAAAGCGTTAACCTATTGAAGGAAATCAAAAGCTATAAGTACATGGATGTAGGCAAAAGAAAGGCTAATGAGCCTGAAATACCCTTAAAGCTAAATGACCATGCTTGTGACGCAATGAGGTACGCATCATTATCGTTCTCTAAACCAAAGTCAGGACTACACGTAAGTTTTCATTGATGGGAAAGAAACAAAAACTAATCGGCATCCCCACCCTAAACGGAAAGCCCCTTGAAATCCCAAAATCTTGGACAGATCCTAAGTTCACCTTTTCAAAATATATT
>DASTYM010000093.1:0-6299 GCA_035764995.1 Cyclobacteriaceae bacterium
TATCAAACACTGCAACCTGTTTTGCTTTCGAAAATATTTTCTCCGCGACCTCAATTCCCAAATAATTCGGGGGATTATGAAGCGGGGCTAATGGAAACAATTTCTTTACCATTTCCTTCACCTCCGCTGTAATGATCATCGTGCTCGCAAAACTTTCTCCTCCATGCACCACGCGATGACCCACAACATCAATTTCGTCAGGGTCTTTAATGACACCGATCACCGCATCTGTCAAAAGCTTCGCAGCTTCTGACAAACCATCTGCATGGCTCTTAATGATCAGCTGTTTTTTGGCGGCCTGCTCGCTTCCGTTCACGAAAGTCTTGTGATGAATAGTTGATCCTTCAAGTCCAATCCTGTCAATTAAACCCGAACAAACAGCTTTTGCTTCGGGCATTTGAATAAGCTGATACTTGATAGAACTGCTTCCTGAATTAATAACAAAAACATTCATGCTCATTGCGCTTGAATGGCTGTAATCACAACCGTGTTAAATACGTCATCAACGGTACAGCCCCGGCTTAAGTCATTGACCGGTTTATTCAATCCCTGCAACATCGGACCAATCGCGAGTGCTCCCGTTTCACGTTGAACAGCTTTGTACGTATTATTTCCGGTATTCAAATCAGGGAATATTAACACGGTGGCCTGACCAGCTACTTCCGAATTTGGCATTTTCTTTTTTCCGACTGATGGATCAACAGCAGCATCGTACTGGATAGGGCCTTCCACTTTTAAATCAGGTCTTCGTTGCCGAACCAACTCAGTTGCCTTCCTGACCTTCTCAACATCAACGCCCGCACCTGAGGTACCTGAAGAGTATGACAACATGGCAATCTTCGGCTCGATGTTAAACATCTTGCTTGTTTCTGCAGAAGAGATAGCAATGTCTGCCAACTGTTCAGAGGTCGGATTAGGATTAACTGCACAGTCACCGAAAATTGAAACCCGGTTTGGCAGGCACATAAAAAACACAGAAGATACCGTGTCAACGCCCGGCTTTGTTTTCACAAATTGCAATGCGGGACGAATCGTATGCTGGGTAGTATGAGCCGCTCCTGAAACCATTCCATCGGCCTCCCCTTTATACACCATCATCGTTCCGAAATACGAAACATCCAACATCAGGTCGCGGGCCATTTCAAGTGTAACATTTTTCTCTTTGCGGAGCTCGTACAAAGTATTCACATAATCAGGATAGGAAGGTGAAGTTGCAGGATCAACGATCTTCACTTTCTCCAAATCCAGACCCAGATTCAATCGTTTGATGGCAGCTCCAATGGCTTCTTTGTCTCCGAGAATAGTCAGATCAACAATTTCCAGCGCAATCAAAGAGTCAGCAGCCTGTAAAATTCGGTCATCGTCACCTTCCGGTAATACAATGTGTTTTTTCTTTTCCTTCGCACGCTTCACGATCTGATACTGAAACATGCGCGGTGTAATGTTCTGCGACCGAAAGGAAATGATTCTTTTTGCGAAGGTTTGAACATCTACATATTTATCAAAAAGGCTAATCGCTAGTGCAATTTTCTCTTTGTTCTCAGGTTGCAACGCTGGGCGTGTATTGGCAACTTTAGTTACTGTAGCGAATGTTCCTGTTTTAACTGTGATGATTGGGAATACAGTATCCAATCCTTCAATCAGCTTCAAAACATTTTCTTCAGGAGTTAACCCGCCTGTTAAAACCATTCCTGCAATTTTGGGATAGTTTTTTGAAATATTAGCCTGTAAGGCACCGATTATTATATCTGATCGATCACCCGGTGTAACAATCAATGTATTTTTCTGAAGACGGCCTAAAGCATTATGAAGTTGCATCGCTCCAACAATAGATGCATCAACCGGGTTAGACAATAATTGCTCACCAATCAGCAGCTGACCTCTTACAGATTCCAGAATGTCTTTCATGGTAGGATTTCCTAATTCCCGGGTGGCCGGAATCGCACTTACCAGAATTTGACCAGGAAGAACCTTTGATAAATTTTCTTTTAAAGTTTCATTTTCTCCAGGTTCGACTTTATTGGCGATGACTGTAATAACCTCCACACCTTTATCGTCAAAACTTTTAGCTATTGAAAATGCTGAGTCGATAATTTCGTTTTCTGATTTGCCCTCAGCCTTCACAATAATCGCAACCGGAATTCCCAGGTTTTCGGCAATCGAAATATTGATATCAAATTCTTCATTGGTGATGCTGGAAAAGTCAGTACCTTCCACCACAACAAAATCATGACTCTCCTGGAGTTTTTTGAATTTAGTGATGACCGAATCGATAACAAATGTTTCCCTCCTGGCATTCAAATGTTTGACAAGTTCCTTACGCGTAAAAACAAACATGTCTTCCAGGGACGTGGCTAGTTTGAAGTGAGTCGCGATCGTATTAAGGTGGCTGTCTTTTTCCGGTTGCTCACTGCTGATGATGGGTTTGAAGTAAGCAATTCGTTCTGCCCGGGATACCAGCAAATTCATCAACCCCAACGCAACCACCGATTTTCCAGAATACGGCTCGGTGGTGGTTATATAAATTGCATTTGTCATAGACGAAAAACGATTTGGCTAAACTACGCGCTTTGCTCCACTTTTCAATTGATCCTTTTCTAGAAGCCCACTGAAAGTGTCACGATAAAAAATGGATCATCAAAACCAATATTGTAGCAATAGGTGCTGAGTTCCCAGTTTTTTAGCGCTGCGCCCAACAGTATTCCGCGTTGTATATCGAGGTCCGTTTGGTAGAGGCGGGTCCGTTGCCCGCTGATTCCAAACCACAACCAGTCAGTTGGAGAATATGTCAGGTCAGTCCAGTTGTAGAAATAGTTATTCTCACGTGATTCAAAATCGAAAAAGTTCTCTGATTCAGTATAAAGCTCAATACTTTTGTACGTCAACGTAATCTCAAGTCCTGCTGCCATACCATCTGAGTTTCCAACAACGCCACCAACCATAGGTGTAATGGTGTAGTCTAAACCATTATCATTCCCCCCGGTAAAATTATAACCTACCCATCCTGAAAACGTTTCACGATCTTCGTAGTTATACCGCGCCTCCAGGTGCAATTTATTTTTGTCTGCCCGGAAAACCGGTAACACAAAAAAATCATCAGGAATCAAATAGAAATTTACATCCGTATTGAAACTCCAATTGGTAGAATCCGATTGGGCTTGTGCAAGAGCACTTGAAGCGATTAAAACCAGACTTATTATTGTTTTTTTCATCCGCCCAATGCCATTGTTAAAGTGACTAACAATATTCCAATTGCAGCATACGCGAAAGCCGTAATTAATTTTCTAAACCCTGCATACCCGGCCAACAAATACCCGCCAATGAATAACATCAACAGCGCTACACCATTCGATACACGTAAAGCCAGGGCGATCTCATCTATGAACGCGAACGGAAGTGCAACCGGCAGTGTGCATAAAAAGACGAGAAAAAAGATTTGCGTGCCGGCCAAAAAATCAGCGCTCGTTAATAAGAACCTTTTTGAAGGTTCAGGCAATTTTTTGAGGCGCTCGCCCAATTGATCAAGTTCCGCATCGGTGACGATTGCAGTGAGCGTTGAATTCAATTCATCTTTAAGGATGGCCCGAACACTTTCTTTATCTATCGATTTAATTTTTTTGAAAATAGTTATTGCATGCCCTCTTTCCACGGCCACGTTCATCAAATACATAATGGCATCAACGAATCCCCAGGCCACATTACAGCCCAAAGCTGCCCAGAGCAATTCCCGAATTTCTTCGCGACCATCGGTAGCAATACTGATGGTCCCCGTAAAGGTTAACACCATGATCAATCCGAAGAGTACCTCAGAGATCCGGTCAACCGGATTTAAAACTGCGCCTTCCTTGACGGTTTTTTTCCAAAAATTCTGATCACTCATGTTAAGAGGGAATAAAGTAAAGCACCATCGCCACAATCAAATAGATAATGATGAGTTGAACGCCCTTATACCAATTCGAACGTCCATCGCCCGAAATCATCGCTGCCAAAATCACTGAGAAAAACAGTGTCAGAATTAATGCGCGTGGAAAAATGAGATTCAACTGTCCGGGGCCAATGACCAAACTCATCAGAACCAATGCGGGTGCAATGAAGAGTGCAATTTGAATAGAGCTGCCGAGTGCAATGCCCAAACTTAAATCCATTTTATTTTTCATTGCCATCGAAATGGCTGAAATGCTTTCGGCTGCACCTCCAACCACGGCCAGAAAAATTACACCAATGAAGACACTTGACATGCCTAGCACTTCACCTGTTTCTTCGGCTGCTCCGACAAGCACCTCGCTCATGAACGCTGCCATCACTGACGCAACTATTAATAAAATCAACGCTTTGGAAAGCGACCAGCGATCATGATGTTCCTCCGAATGTCCTCCTCCTTCACTTCTGAAAAAATCGGGGTGCGTTTTGATCATAAAAAAAAGATAGAGCACGTACGCGGCCAGCAGAATTACAGCGAGTGCCACATTTAATGTGTTTTCACTTTCTGTACTCACTCCCTGTTGCGCAAGCGAATGAAATCCGCTGGGTACAGTCAAACTAATTACTGCAATCAACATCATCGAACTATAAACACGGATGCTTAAGGGGTTGTAATCCTGGTTATGAAATTTTATTCCACCCAACAAAAAAGAGACTCCGGTTGCCAGGAGCAGGTTTGCCAAAATCGCTCCCGCCAATGATGCCAGAACCATCTCATGAAGGCCCGCCTTCAAGGCAACCACGGCAATGATCAGCTCAGGTAAATTTCCGAAGGTTGCGTTTAACAATCCGCCAATAGCATCTCCTGTATAGGTAGCAAGATTTTCAGTTGATGTGCTGATTAATCGCGCTATGGGAATGATCGACAATGCAGCAGAGAAAAAGATCAACGGGGCCGAGGCATGCGTATACTCCAGGAACAGTGTAATCGGAATAAAGAGTAACAGCCAATGGATACCGGGTTTCAGCAAATTTTTCAATTTATGAGGGTTAAAGATTTATCCAATTCAACATAAATTAAAGAAAGGTCAAATAACATGATAATAATCATCCGATTAATTTTGAACTCACCTTGGGGGATGGTTATATTACTTATCGGAATCCTTTTTTTAATTCCCCTTCTCCCTACAAACATGGACGAAAAAAAAATTCAAATACTGGATAACGCCCTGGTCCAGGCAGCAAAAAAAATAAAAATAATTAACGCACTCACCTGGCCGGAAAATGCTGACGAAAAATTCCTGGCAGGATGGAGAAAAGGAAACCCTGAGCTTCCCACGATTTCACTCGAAATCCCCAACGTGCTTTCCAATATTGAATCACTGGAAAAAATTGAAGCTCAATGTGACCAACAACACCCGGTAGGAAAATTTTTGGCAGAAACCGCGCAGAGCTATGCAAACGCTGGCAGGATGTTGCGCTCGATCGGCACTCCGGATTTTACGTTTTATTCCACAAAAATTTACGGAAGGCCTGATACAGTTTATAAACACCAGGGTTTTACACCTGTAGACGGTGCAAAATTTTTTCTTGAAGTGACCGATCGATTGATTGGCAATCCACACATTCAACCAACGGAAGCAGATATTTCCGCTGCAGAATTTGCGGGTTGGCTAAAAACTGAAGTCGATGAGTTTTTTGAGCATGACACAGTAGAGGTTGTGGTGGATCCTAACATGTCATCAAAAGCTCTGGCAGGGGCGACACGCATTCGCATTCGTGGCAATGCCGTTTTTTCGAAACTTGATAAAGATCAACTTCTCTATCACGAGGCCTTTATTCATACGGCCACACAACTCAATGGAAAAAAACAACTCAACCTGAAATCATTAGGTCTGGGAGCACCGAGAACCACCCGAACTCAGGAAGGCATAGCCGTTCTTGCAGAACTCATCACCAATTCAATTGACATTTCGCGTTTAAGGAGAATTGCACTACGGGTGATTGCAGTCAAGATGGCATTAGACGGTGCAGACTTTATTGACCTTTTTAAATTTTTCCTGGAGGCCGGTCAATCGGAAATCGAGTCAGTGCGCTCGACACAACGAATTTTCCGGGGAGGCGCGGTAAAAGATAAAATCGTTTTCACAAAAGATGCAGTCTACCTGCAAGGCCTTGTCGAAGTTCACACTTTCTTACGCGTTGCCATCCGTGACAACAAACCCAATCTTATCCGAAATCTTTTTGCCGGTCGCTTAACGTTGGCAGATGCACTGCGACTTGAACCACAATTTGAAAGTGGATGGCTTTCTCCTCCCGTTTATTTACCTACATGGGCTTCCGATCTGCGAAGGCTTGCAGCGATGATTGCCTACTCA